>JAFUQY010000278.1 GCA_017472105.1 Clostridia bacterium
CGGTGTCGCCGAGTTCCTTCTCAAGAGCCGCTGCTGCGAGGTAGCCTGCGTATGCGAGAGTGGAAGTGCAGAGGTTTGCGTCGCCTGCGGGGAATCTGCCTTCGAGTTCATCGCTGTCGGATGCGATTACGCCGTCCTCATTCTTCTTGCGCCAGCAGTATTCCGCGCACCATTCGATACCGGCGAGGAGTTCTTCCGCAAGTGCACGGTCGCCGGTGGTGAGAACGAATCTGGACGCACCGTAGAGGTACATAGCAGCGTCACCTCTGTCACCTGCGCCGTTCCAGTAGTCGATACCTTCGGCGATCACAGAGGACGGGATGGGCTGGTACGTGGAGGACATGAAGGGCATATACATGCGGTACGCGTTCGCGCTGCATTCGATGAGGGCTTCGTCGCCGGTATAAGCGAAGTAGGGTCCGGCATATTCGACCTGGTCATTGCACCATGTAGCGGCGTAGTAGCTCTTTCCGCCGGGGCTATGGAGCAGGCCGTACATGGTATCGAACACGGATTCACCCGCGCGGATCTTCGCGAAGCGGAACATGGTATCGAGAAGTTCGTTGCCGGTATCGAGCTTCATGGGAGAGGTGAGTCTCTCGATATTGCCGACGCGGTTTCTGAGTTCGGTTTCGGGATCGGTATAATCGGGCAGGCAGCAGTCGGGGTCTTCATTTGCGACGCGTCCGGTGAAGAGGATATAGTAGGTATATTCCTCGCCCGCCTTGAGTTGCCGTCTTCGAAGTCGGTGATGACGTCCATGATATTGATGCCCATGGGGCCCATGGTCTGGTTGACTTCGTTGTCGCCCACCGTTACAGTGAGATCAACATCGCAGTCACCGGTATTGCGCACGGTTACGGCTTCATACGTGATGCGCCAGTCAGTGGAGGGATAGCAGGTATGTACGATTTCAAGCCCGTGCTTTTCGTCCGTGCAGCAGAGGGTGAGGATACCGTTCTGCTCGACTCTGGTGAGGACTTCCTCCGCGATCTCGCCGTTTACGACAACCTTCGGCACATTCGCGTCGGGTACGTTGAGCTGGTAGGTGGCATGCGTATTGTTGGGTCTGAGTCTGAGGGTCGGGAACGTGGGTCTGTGCATGAGCTTGAACCCGTCCTCCGTCATCCCGTACGTGACCGTGTCAGCGGCATAAAATCCCGCCATCTCCACGTCATCCGTATGAACATCACCCTTCTTTACGTCCCATGCAATCGCACGTCCGTCCCGGATAATACTCCATCTTGCCATTTTTTCTTTCTCCTTTGGATATAGTTAGATTAGATTTTTTTGTAAAAAGGTACGGTCGCTTTTTGAAAAAAGCTCCGCAAAAACTTTCGACTGACGAGGTGCAGTGCGTTGACTGTTCATGCACGGATATGATTTCGTCTGCTTCGGGGGATTTTTTTATTGTTACGTGCAGTTTGAACTGCTTTTTTGCTTGTCTACGGATATGTCTGCGAATTGTAACTGAGGGTGCGATGCAGAATTGTTCCGTCCGATCTATCAGTAAATCGTTCGTAAGTTCGCAGGGACCGCCGAGACCCTGCTCACAGTAGCCGTGGAGCGATTGCGTGATATTGTTGCTTAAATTGTTTCTGATCCGGGCTCACGCGCGCCGTGGAGGTTGGTTTATATCTATTATTTATTCGATATTCTCTATTATCTTAGGCGCAGCCGCTCAGATCCCTGCTTTTTCGAACAGGCGCAGGATTGCTTCTGTGTATCCGGGTTTATCCCGCAGGTATGCGAGGCCGTGGTCGGCTTCATCGACGAGGAAAATTTCTGCCGAACCGTCGTTTATGACGGCGAAGTTCTCTTCACTCATCGTACACGGGACGAAATCGTCCTTTCTGCCGTGTGCGACCAGGATCGGGATGGGGCGCTCGTTCCGCATTTTCCGGATTGCCTCCGTCGTTGAGACGCCGTCGAGGTCATAGCCCGCCATGAGCTTCACGAAGACCTTTGCGGCGTAGTACACGGGAAAAGGCGGGAGTTTGAACCACCGTTTCAGGGTACGTTTGCAGATTGCGCCGGGAGTTGTATAGCCGCAGTCGGCGATGATGGCGCGGACGTTATCGGGGTATCCGACACTGCATCCCATGACGACGGTAGCCGCGCCCATGGAAACGCCGTCCATGATGACGGGAAGGTTTTCCCAGCGATTTTTGCAGTATTCCGCCCAACGGACGACGTCGAACCGCTCAGTAGCGCCGAATCCGATATACTTCCCTTCGCTGTAACCGTGCGCTCTCTGGTCGATGAGGAGGCAGGACAGACCGAGCTTATGGAAGTCCTGCACGGTACCGGAGAAGTCAAACGGAGCGGAGGAGCGGTATCCATGCGCCATGATGACGACGGCACGCGGATTTTCGGCCGCGAACAGATGCCCCGCCAGCTTCAGCCCGTCGTGGGATTCAATCGTGATCCGCTCCTTCGGGAAATCGCGCAGGTAATGGACGTCCTTCACGATTTTATCAAAGTCCTCCTCGGTGAGGTCAGCGAAGGTTTTCGGCTCTTCGACCCACGCGTCGCGCTGCATTTTCGGATTGCGCACGATGGCGAAGCGGTACATATACCATCCCGCCGCGGCGGTGAGCAGAAGAAGCAGGACGAGGAGGGCTCCTGCGATGATGAGAAACAGCTGCATTGTGTTTACCTGATTTCTGTGAGTTTCGTCAGTTTCTCGAAGGTCATTTCAGCATATTCAGAAATTCCTCTTCGCTGATGACGGGGATTCCGAGGTCCTGTGCTTTGGTGAGCTTGGATCCGGCTTCCGCACCGGCGAGGACGTATGTGGTTTTCTTCGACACGCTTCCGGTTGCTTTTCCGCCGTATTTTTTCACGAGCGCAGTGGCTTCGTCGCGGGTCATGGTGGGAAGCGTCCCGGTCAGCACGAACGTCATGCCGGCAAACCGGTCGTCGGCTTCGGTTTCGTTCGCATCCGCAGGCATTTCCGGCAGAGCGAGCATCACACCCGCCGCCTTGAGCTTATCGACAATCACGCGGGTTTCGGGCAGAGCGAAGAATCCGACGATGGTTTCCGCCGTGACCGCACCGATATCCTGCACCTCGGCAAGCGCGTCCGCGGTGACCGTGAAGAGCACTTCCACATCGCGGAAGGTATTCATGACCGCTTCGGATGCGGCTTCACCGACGTGACGGATGCCGAGACCGTAGAGAACCCTCGCCGCGCCCGCGGTTTTGGATTTTTCGATGGCGGCAAGCAGATTTTCCGCGGATTTTTCACCCATTCTCGGGAGTGCTGCGATGTCTTCCTTTTTCAGCGTGTACAGGTCCGCCGCGTCACGGATGTGCCCTTCCTCGATCAGAAGCCGCACGATTGCGGGACCGAGACCGTCCACGTTCATGGCGCCGCGGCTTGCGAAGTGGATGATTCCTCTCTCAAGCTGAGCCGGACACGCGGGATTCTGGCACCGGAGCGCACCGGTTTCGCCGTCGTTGTCCCCGTCCGCGTCATCCCACACGAGCTTTTCGCCGCAGGAGGGACAAGTTTCCGGGAACTCAAACACCCGCTCGGAGCCGTCCCGCTTTTCCTTCACCGATCCGATGATCTCCGGGATGATATCGCCCGCCTTCTGCACGATGACGGTGTCGCCGATTCGCACGTCGCGTTCGCGGATGATGTCGATATTGTGCAGAGTCGCGCGGGAGACCGTTGTTCCGGCAAGCTGTACCGGCTCGAGAATTGCCAGCGGCGTGAGCACACCCGTCCGTCCGACGTTGACTTCGATATCGACGAGCTTCGTCTGCTTCTGCTCGGGAGGATACTTGAACGCCGCCGCCCATTTCGGAGTGGACGGATTCTCGCCGACGATTCTTCTGTGCTCGAGCGAATTGAGCTTCACAACCGCGCCGTCGATATCGTACGGGAGTCCGGAGCGCATTTCCCCGATCTTCCGCACGGCATCGAGCACCGCGTCGTGGTCAGCCGTCAGTGTCTGGATTTTGATGGCGTGGAATCCGAGCTGTGCGATCCGGTCAATGGTCTCGCCATGGGATAGAGGCGCATGACCGTCGGCATACAGCTCACCTGCCTGATAGTTGAATACGAAAATATCGAGATGCGCCGCCGCGGTTTCCTCCGCATTGAGCCGTCGGAGTGAGCCTGCCGCCGCGTTTCTCGGATTGGCAAAGAGCTTTTCGCCGTTCTCCGCCTTGATTTCGTTGAGCCGCGTAAAGGCATTCCGGGGCATGTAGACTTCGCCGCGCACGGTCAGATTGAGGCTTTCCGCCAGCGTATGCGGGATTCCGGCGATGGTGCGCACGTTTTCCGTCACGTTTTCGCCCACTGTACCGTCGCCGCGCGTTGCACCGAGCGTGAGTCTGCCGCCTTCATACGTGAGGGACACGGACAGCCCGTCGATTTTCGGCTCCACGGAGTACACGATTTCTTCCGCCGGCACACCGTATTCGAGCAGTGCGTCCGTTGTGCGGGTGAGGAACGCCGTCAGCTCATCCTCGGAGAAAACGTCGGACAAGCTGCCCATTTTCACGGGATGCGTGACCTTTTCAAACTTCTCCGATGCCGTGCCGCCGACTTTATGCGTGGGCGAATCGGGGACATCGACTTCCGGGAACGCCGCCTCCAGCTGTTTCAGCTCTTCAAACATCGCGTCGTACTCAAAGTCGGAAATCTCGGGTGCGTCCTGATTATAATAAAGCTCCGCCGCGTGCCGGATTTTCTTCCGCAGATCGTCCGCGCGCGCCTTTGCCGTCTCAATTGTGAGAGTATTGTTCATGTGTTCCACCGTCTTTTTGATCTTTCATACATTTTACCACAGATGGGGTTATTTTTCAATCAAAATTTGTATTCCATTCAAAATATGCACAAAAAACACGGCACTCCCGGGAAATTCCGGAAATACCGTGTGATTTGTCAATTACCAAGCTGTTCGACGTATTCTTCGAGACAGAGTCCGGATGCGTGAATCTTCTGCGCGTGATAGCGGCCGACGTAGCGGTAGTGCCACGGTTCAAACTGGATCGTGGTGATCTCGGTCTTGTCCGCCGGGAAGCGCAGGATGAACCCGAACTTCCACGCGTTTTCCTGAAGCCACGCGTATTCCGCTGTGTATGCGAAGTCCGTCGTGAAGGTGCCCATGGTATCCATATCGACGGCAAGCCCAGTCTGGTGCTCACTGGTGCCGGGTCTGGTGGAGTATGTGAGCACGACTGCCTCCGCCTGTTCGCGGCTCAGGGACGGATTGTTCGCCATTTCCCGCTGGGTATAGGTTTCAAACAAGGTCGCCTGATATTCATACGTGCGATACCCGCTGTACACTGCCATATTGTAGAATTCGTTCGCCTTCATCTCGATATACAGTGCCTCGAGCGCCTTGCAAGCGTATTCGCGGAGCTGCTGGGTTGCCTTCGCGGTGCTGGTATGCTTGCAGTCCATGAGGTCGTTCGGCACATCCGCCGCGGTGAGCGTATTCTTCGTATTGACCAGCGTCAGGAACGCGTCGCGCATGTCTCCCTCGGGATTCATGTACTTCTCGTACTCCGTGAGGTCGTTTTTGAAGTTGAGGTCGACCGTACCCGCGCTGTCATCCGAGCCGGTATTGTACACGACGTCGCCGATGAGCGGGTCTTCCTCGATGGGCTCGATGGCGGTTTCCCACTTGAGCTTGAACGAAACGGGGAGGTACACGGTTTCTTTGTCCGTGGAGTTTTCCTCATCCTTCACGCGGGACACGGCGACGGTGGATTTCTTCGCGTCGTATGTATAGGCGAGGTTGACCATCTGATCCTCAAAGAAGCCGGATTCGACCCAGACCTCGGTGCCGCGGAGGACGTTGGGATATTTCAACTGAATCTGCTGACCGTTGACGGTGACGAGGGTATTATCGGTGGTGAAGGTGATAATTTCCTCATTTCCGGTACCAGCGGCGGTATCTGCGGCAGTATCACCGGTTTTGAGGATAAATTTCATCTCCTGTGCCGAGCCGGATTCTGCCATGCCGAGGTATTTTGCGAGGTCATTGAAGCAGATATAGATCCTGTCCTCGCCGTGGACTTCGATGATGGCGTCCGCGAGATCGGTTTTACGGACTTCCTCGCCGCCGAAGGTATAGCTGATTTTGCCGCCGTCGTCGGTTTCATCGGGAGTACGGTGGAAGAACCACAGGAACAGACCGCCCGCGATAACGAGCATGATGAGCAAAATCACACCGAACACAGCCAGCCGACCGCCGAGGATTTTGAGGTTCTCCTTACGCTCAATGGCGCGGAGTTCCTTTTCCCGCTGGCGTTCACGGCGTTCCGCGTCGATTCTTGCCTGACGCCGGGCTTCCATCTGCTCCCGTCTGCGGCGGTTATAAGCCTCACGGCGTGCGCGTTCCTCGGGCGTTTCCTGCGCGTACTGCTGCTGACGGTATGCGGCGTTCTGCGGATTCTGCCGGGTCTGCTGACGGTACTGCGGATTCTGCCGATTCTGCTGACTCTGACGCTGCTGCGGATAGCCGTTCGGGTTCTGCTGACGGGTCTGCCGCGGATTCTGCCGGGTCTGATTCGTATTACGGCGATTCGGGTTCTGATGATTCATAAGTCACCGCCTCTCGTGGGATTCATTTGGTTTCGATGACGATAAAGAAGGGGCTTTCGGGAGAATTGAGCATCCGGAACTGGGCGATGCTGTACTTGAACCGGGAAATTCCGGCGAAATATTCGCACAGCTCACGCCCTTCCGCTTCTCCTTCGGGATGACCGGGATACACGGCGACAAGGAGTACGGAATCCTCGCCGAGCATTGCCATGGCTCTCTCGACTGCGGGAAGCGTCGTGGTTCTTTTGGTGGTGAGCTGTTTCTTTCCGGCGCCGGGAAGGTATCCGAGGTTGAACATCCCTGCCTTGATGGGGCCCGTGATGAACTCATTCGCCCGGTCGTGGGATGCGCATATGAGCCGCCAGTTGTCGGGACATCCGTTGGATCTGAGGTTATGCTCCGTGGATATGAGAGCCTTCTCCTGAATATCGAACGCGATTACCTTCCCGCTCGCTCCGACGGTCTGGCTCAGAAATACGGTATCATACCCGTTGCCCATCGTAAAGTCCACGGCAGTATCGCCTTCCTTCAGATGCGCCAGAATAAATTTCTTCTGCAATGATAAAAGATCCACCATAGTTTGTCCTTTCTGCTGACGTGGGATAGTGCTAAGTGATGTACAGGAGGTAGAGTTTGTTTACAAACTCGTAGGTTTCATCGAAGATGAACACCTCAGGGTCGCTTTTGAAAAAGCTCCGCAAAACTTTTATGCTGACGAGGTGCAATGCGCTGACTGGATATAAGTTGATATGATACTGTCAGCTTCGTGGGATTTTTTTATTGTTACGTGCAGTTTAAACCGCTTGTTTTGCTTGTCTACGGATATATCTGCGAATTGTAACTGAGGGTGCGATGCCAAATTGTTCCGTCCTATTTATCAGAAAATCGTCTTCGAGCTCACAGGGACCGCCGAGACCCTGTTCGCAGCAGCCGTGGAGCGATTGCGGAATTTAGTAGCTTAAATCGCTTTTTGGTTTTGGCTCACGCGCGCCGGAGAGGATGCCGACAAATCACGTAGGGTTGATCCCTTGCGGTCAACCGCGTAATGATTCCTGCCCAACATCCCGTCAGCACACCGCACATCCGCCGATTCATTA
>JAFUQY010000279.1 GCA_017472105.1 Clostridia bacterium
ATCTCGCGGACGACGCACAGCGCATGTGCAGCAATATGTTTCAGGCGCTGTCGAAGGTAATCATCGGACGCGGACAGGAGATGCGCAGGCTCATCGAAGGCAATCCCGACCGATACTGCGACGTGATGGTGCAGTGGCGGTAATTTACGGAGAAGGACGGTGAAAATCGTCCTTTTTCTGCATCTTGACGCCGCCGGAATGCATCTCATCGAATCCGCCTTGACATCCCGTGAAAAAACCTGTACAATCGTATTCAATAAAACTTTGGAGAATTTTCCATAAGGGAAATTCTCAGGAGTGGGATGGATGGCTTGAAGTTTCAGCTTCAGAGTATTCCCACTCACAGGAGGTGCTCATGAAAATCACTGTAATACGCCAGCCGGACATTGCGGAAACCGAGGTGAAAATCACGTGCCGTGAGCTGTCCGGGGACTTGAACGAGATCATCGCCGCCTTGTCCCTGATCGACAACACCGTGACGGGGACTGCCGGAGAGGAGATTCACTTCGTACCCCTGCGGGATGTGCTGTACTTCGAGACCGTGGACGGGAAGACGTTCTTCTACACCGCGGACGGCACATTCGAAACGGCGGCACGGCTGTATCAGCTCGAGGAAAAGCTGGCGGGCACATCGTTCGCGAGGATTTCCAAATCCGTCATCGCCAATCTGAAAAAACTGCGGTGCATCAAGGCCGAGAAGTACAGCCGGCTCTGCGCAACGCTCGTGAACGGCGAAAAGCTCATGGTCTCGCGGCAGTACATGGATGAAATCAAACAGAAACTGGGGGTGAAGTGATGAAAAAATTCGACTGGAAGAAGTTTTTGAAGGACTGCGCGCATGCGTATTTTATGAGTCTCGGCGGCTGTGCTCTGCTTGCGGTGCTGAGCCACTGGTTCGTCGGCTTTGAGTATCTCGAGCGGTACATGGAAGGCATCGTTGTCATGCTCGCGGTGACCATTCCCATGGGACTTGGCATTTTCGGCTATTTCGGCGGAAACATCTGGGTGCGGCGCCTGGTTGAATGGCTGTTCACCTGTCCCATTATCCTTGTATTCGCGGGATTTCTCCGGAACGGCAGAGCCTTGGGAATCGGAAAGACGGTCGTTCTGCTGCTCGGCTACACGGTCTGTCTTGTTTGCACCTACCTCATCGCGGACGGAATCGAGCGGCGGAAACTGAAAAAAATCAACGAAAAGCTGAGCAGAAACGAATAACGGAACCGGCGGGATGAAAATTCCTGCCTTTTTCTCTTGACAAATCCGCGCGGATGTGCTATACTGTTAACAGTTAACTTAAATGTTAAATGAAATCCGCGAAAGGAGCGCAGAATGGGATTGCAGGCAACACTGAAAGCACTGGCTGACCCGACCCGGCGGGAGATATTGAATCTTCTGAAAGCCGGACGGATGAGCGCGGGCGAGATTGCGGATCACTTCGACATCACGGCGGCGGCGGTATCCCGGCACTTGTCCGTGCTGAAGGAGGCCGACCTCATCCACGACACCCGTGAGGGGAAATTCATCATTTACGAGCTGAACGCATCGGTTCTGGAGGAAATCATGCTCTGGATCACGGAGCTGAAAGGAGAACATCATGATTAAGCAGAACAGAATCCTTCTCATCGTCACGTCCGTTGTCATTCTCATCCCCATGCTGGCGGGGCTTCTGCTGTGGAACCGGCTTCCTGAGGAGATTGCAACACACTTCGGCACAAACGGCGAGCCCAACGGATGGAGCAGCCGCGGATTTACCGTTTTCGGTCTGCCGCTGATCCTGCTGGCACTGCACTGGCTCTGCGTGATTGTCACCGCAGCCGATCCGAGACAGAACGGCGTCGCGCGGAAGATGATCCACGTAATTCTGTGGCTGATTCCGGCAGCATCCCTGTATGCGGGAGGCGCGATTTATGCCGGGGTACTGGGACTGGACTTTGACAACAACGCATTCATGATGGTTTTCATCGGTCTGATGTTCATCATCATCGGCAACTATCTCCCGAAATGCCGGCAGAATTACACCGTTGGCATCAAACTCCCGTGGACGCTGGCGGATGAGGACAACTGGAACCGCACGCACCGGCTTGCAGGCTGGATCTGGACGGCGGCGGGTGTGCTCATTCTGGCGAACGCGTTCCTCGGCAGTTTCATCGTGATGCTCGCCGTTCTCATCGCCGCGGCAGGAATCCCGACGGTGTATTCCTTCGTTCTCTGGCACAAAAAGCAGCCGCGTTGAGAAAACAGGTTGCAGACCGGCAAAATATGTGGTATAATGGATCTGTAATTTTGTATAGACTCATAATACGGATGAGCGTTTCTACCAACCACCGGAAATGGTTGACTACGAAATACCAATAACGGTTAACCATGCATTTGGGAGGACACAGAAATGAATTATGACATTATCATCATCGGCGCGGGTCCCGGAGGCATTTTCTCGGCGTTCGAGCTGATCCACAAAAAGCCGGAGCTGAAAATCGCCGTGTTTGAGGCGGGACATGCCCTGAGCAAGCGCCGCTGTCCCATTGACGGAGAAAAGGTGAAGACCTGCATCGGATGCAAAAGCTGTTCCATCATGAGCGGCTTCGGCGGTGCGGGTGCATTCTCCGACGGCAAGTACAACATCACCAACGATTTCGGAGGAACCCTGTACGAATACATCGGCAAGAAGCAGGCTCTCGATCTGATGCGCTATGTGGACGAGATCAACATGCGCTACGGCGGAGAGGGAACAAAGCTCTATACCACCGCGGGCACGAAGTTCAAGAAGGAATGCATCCGCCACGACCTGCATCTTCTTGACGCATCCGTACGCCATCTCGGAACGGACATCAACTACATTGTGCTCGAAAACCTGTACGCTGAGCTTGAGAAAAAGATCGATTTCTACTTCGATACTCCGGTCAGAACCATCACCGCGAAGGACGACGGCTACGAAATCCACTGCGAACACGCGAGCCACACCTGTGGAAAGTGCATCATTTCCGTCGGCAGAAGCGGCAGCAAGTGGATGGAGCAGGTCTGCCGCGAGCTGAACATTCCCACAAAATCCAACCGCGTGGACATCGGCGTCCGCGTCGAGCTTCCCGCTGAGGTGTTCGCGCATCTCACCGACGAGCTGTACGAGAGCAAAATCGTCTACCGCACGGAAAAATACGGCGACAGAGTGCGCACGTTCTGCATGAATCCCAAGGGCGCGGTCGTCAACGAAAACACCAACGGTATCATCACCGTCAACGGTCACAGCTACGAGGATCCCGCAAAGCAGACGGAAAACACCAATTTCGCACTGCTGGTGGCAAAGCATTTCTCCGAACCGTTCAAGGATTCCAACGGCTACGGCGAATCCATTGCACGGCTGAGCAACATGCTGGGCGGCGGCGTCATCGTTCAGCGCTTCGGGGATCTCATCAACGGACGACGCTCCACACCCAACCGCATTGAAGAAGCCTTCATCACGCCCACGCTCAAGGCAACGCCCGGGGATCTCAGTCTGGTACTCCCGAAGCGCATCCTCGACGGCATCATTGAGATGATCTACGCGCTCGACAAGGTTGCACCCGGCACGGCAAACGAGGACACCCTTCTCTACGGCGTCGAAGTCAAGTTCTACAACATGGAAGTCGACATCGACGGAAACCTCGAATCCTGCTGCAAGGGTCTGTACATCATCGGCGACGGCAGCGGCATCACCCATTCGCTGTCCCACGCATCCGCCAGCGGTGTTCACGTCGCACGGTGCATCGCGGAAGCCATGTAAAGCCATAAACAAACGGGACTGCCGGCTCACGAAGCTGACAATCCCGTTTTTGATTCAGTTTTTCAGAAATTTTCTGCCGAGCACATCCGCCCATTTTTCGCAGTACAGCGCGGAGTAGGGCACGTGTTTTTCCCTGCGGTACCGCTGAAATGCCGGCAGATTGCACCACGTGAACGACGGCACACCCACGGCGAGAAGATAGAGCGGCCCGAGGATGAGCGACTGAACGGTGTGCCCGAATTCGTGCGAGCGCAGGGACGGGGCGTTTTTCGGATAGAAGATGAACAGCCCGAGCGAGACGCCGTCATTGCGGTTCCACTGCGTACCCACGACGGAGCCGACCTTTTCGTGCGGACAGCGGCGGTACACGAGGAAGAACACCAGTCCCACAAGGGTCTGCGGCAGTCCCCATGTGCATTGGAGGAGTCTGAGAAGGTGGTGCATGAAGTCCTTTCCCGGCGGAAATTGCCGCAAATGCGATTTTTCGTGCAGAAATTCACACCGGATTGTGTTAGAATAAAGAAAACGAGTATCGGAGGAAGTATGAAGCAGTTCATTGCCGCGCAGTTTTCCGCATACGGCATTGCAGAAGCCGTGTCCCATTCCGTCAGCAGACCGGCGGAGGATCCCTGCATGTCGCGTACGTTCGTAACCGGCAGAGCGGGAGAAAATTTTCACGTCACCGTCTGCTGGTACGTCTGGGAGGAGCACCCGGAGCTGAGTTCAATGGACGAAGCCGAGCTTGTGAAGTCCCCGGACGCGGAGATTCAGATTTTCAGCGAAACCGATGCCGCGGACAGGCTTGCCGAATACACACGCCGGCTTCTGTCCTACGGGAACGACGGATGCTCCGATTATACAGCGTCCCGCTGCGTGATTGCCGGGGAAGAAGAGGATGCCCGTGCCGCTCTGGTGCTGTACCGCGAGGGAGACACCGTCATCGATTCACTCGCCGATGAGGAGCTGTGGGCGCTTGATGTGACGATGTTCGACAACAGCGAAGGATACGACCGCGAGGAATTTTCACGCTTCCGGGGGATCTGAAAACTGCGGTGCATATTCCGCGCGGAGTCTGTCAAGCCGTGCATTTGCGGCATCAAGATGCTCTTCGCAGAAATGCACGACGTCGGCGAAGACGTTCTCACATCCCCAGTCGCGGAAAATTTCGTGGCGGAACCTCTTGTACATCAGCGCGGTCACGTTTTTGAAGCCGATGTCCGTGAGGAATTTCCGGCTTGCCAGAACCCGTTTGTCACCGCCTGCGACCGGGTCAAGTTCACCCGCCATGATCTGGATGGGCAGCTCCTTCTTCGGCATGTCCCAGAACGCAGACCGGTGGAAGTCCCGTACCATGCGCAGAAGATTCGTGTAGGTACAGATCGCCTTATCGGAACTGCACAGCGGATCGGCGATGAATTCGTACCGGTTGTCAATGTCGTTCGAGAGCCACATGAACTGTCCGTCCGACTGCGGCTCCGGAGTGAATTGCCGGTTGTAGTTCGAAAACGCGATCCTGTTCAGCCAGCTCAGCTTTGCTTCCTCACCGCAGACGGCTTCGAGCAGACTGAGCATGAGGACGCCGACGGATGTGGTTCTGTGCCGGAAGGGAAGTCCCGCCAGCATCAGCCCGTCCACGGATTCCGGCTGACGCGCGGTGTAGATTCCGGCGATGAGGGAGCCCATGGAGAAACCGAGCAGGAACCGCGGCAGATCCGGGAATTCCATATCGGTCGGTACGCTCACGGTAATGCCGTCCTCGTTGTCCGTGATGTCCTCCGACGCAAGCGACGCGAACACCATGTCGATGCCGAGCCGCAGATTTGCATAGTCGTAGCCGGGATTTTTCAGAACGCCCAGCTGATCCGGAGACGGGATGCTTGCCCCATGCCCCGGCAGATCGTGCAGAATCACCTCCGCACCGTGGGACGCCGCATATTCCATCAGTCCGGTGAACCGCTCCTTGTGCTCGGCGATTCCGTGAACCAGCTGGAGAACGTATTTCGGTTCGCAGTCGGGTGAGATACGCAGAACGCTGATCGGATCGACGGCGTTTTTTTGTTTGGGATCCGCACAAATCACGCGGTATGTGGTTGTTTTCATAGCAGAACCTCTGTAAGTAATCATTCGTATAATTCCGGCTTGCCGAAGGTGTTGTAGACCGTCTCGAACCAGTTGTCGGCAGTCGGAATGGGACGCGCGGGAACAAACGTGGACGATGACGAGACGGAATCTCCGCTGAGCTCAAGCGAAGTCACGAGTACACAGTCACGGTGCACGGTGTCTGTTTCGACCGTTTCGGGGATTTTTCCGTCCGTGATGAGGTACGATCCGCGCGATTTTCCGCCGTCGGCGATGTAGTGCGAGATTGCGGAGAGCATGGCATACCGCGTCAGAAGTACGTCATAGCTGATTGCAAGCTGAACAAGCGCACGGTGACTGTCAGCGGACTGCGCGGTGAAGAATCCGTCGATATCCTGCCGGGTCTTTGCGAGCAGTGCGCCGATCTCGTCAGGCTTGCGCAGGAACGCGGCACATGCGTCGTGGAGACGTCCGTTTTCCTCACGCTCGCGGAGAATTTCACCGACCGTTTTGCCGCCGGGTCGGAGCAGAGACGTCAGCTTTTGTGCAAATGCAAGGGCATCGCCGGGGATTTTGTCCGTCGCCTGAACCTTGAGTGCGCAGATCCGCTCGGATGCACGGGAGGAGCTGACCTGCGTGGAGTTGAGTGCCGAGCCGCCGGGACGCTTTACGCCGAAGACGCCTGCACATTCCCCGACCGGGTAGAAATTGCGGATGACGGGATTTTCGTACCAGATTCCGCATTCCAGACCGCCGTTGAGGTGCTGAGCGGACACTTGAATCTCCAGATATTCGCGCTCAAGGTCGATTCCGTGGTCGAGATACAGCCGGTATGCCCGCTCGTTCATCTGACGGAGACGCTTCACGGGCGTGTCACCGAGGGAGTCCGAGCTTCTGAGGTAGTCGTACGCGGTCTGCCCGACGGATTCTTCGGTGATGCCGGACGAAAGCTGAACCGGGTCGCGCATGAAATCGAGATACACCCGCCGTCCGCGCTGGATTTCGCCGTAAACCGCCAGATCGACGCGGGAGGAGCCGCTGTTCGACGTGATTTTATCCGGGTCAAAGGGCCATTCGTAGCCTTTGGAGAAGATCAGATGGGGATGGAAGTCCGCGAGAAACTCGTGCTCGGTGCCGTCCGGATCGACGGAGACGTAGCGCGGGAGCACCTGCTGATACGATCCCGACAGATTCCAGCGGAACTTCACCGACGCAATGCCGTACTGCGATTCGGTCAGGTTGGACGCCGTGACGCCTGCTGCCATCGGTGCGCCGAGGGAACAGTTCTGGCTTTCGGGATACACCGAGCCGTAATACACCGCAGAAGGTCCGCCAACTGCCCAGACCGTCGCTCCGCTGAGGAAAACGGCAAGTCCGGCGGGATTTTCGTCGGTGATCTCGTTTTCGCTGATGCACAGGATACCGGCGGCGGTGCTGTCTTCCGTCAGAACACGGACAGCGCGGTAACCGTCGAAAAAGCGGACTCCGGCAGTGCGGCATGCGGATTCCAGCGCTTCGGTCATGTATTTCGACGTCAGCGGCCCGCAGGATGCTGCACGCATTCTGGCATCGTGGTCGGTGCGGTAGCCGGTGTATTCGCCGTAGCGGTCATGCGGGAAGGGAACGCCGAGGGACACCAGTTTAAAAAATCCGCCGAGGGAACCCGCCGCTTCTACGAGGGCAAGATCCCCGTGCATGGAGCCGCCGCGGAGGTAGTCCTGTGCCATGTCCGCCGCGCAGTCGGGTGTGGTCAGCCCGGTCGAGAGCTTGTAGTAGGTCTGCTTGTCCGAGCCCGTGTTGCGGGAGGTGCCCATGTTCATGCCTTCGGTGACCACAACGGTGTCCGTTTTTGCGTGACAGCAGAGTGCCGCATTGAGCGCAGCCGCACCGCTTCCCACGATGACAGTCTCCGCGGAGTAGACGGGCATCACGCATCCGCCATGCTTCAAAAATGTTTTCTTCATATTAATCAAGTCCGATTCTTTGCGTCATAGTTTCATATTGGTATCATATCATAAAATCACAGGATGTGCAACGGATAAACGGTAAACATTCGGAAAAATCCCTGCATGGTTTTCCTTCCGGCGGAAAGTTTGTGAAGCAATTGCAAATTTTCGACAAAAAGATAAAATTAGCCAAAAAATACTTGACAATGCGAAACGGAGGCGATATAATTATGTCGTATAATCATCTCATTATCACATTCAGGAGGTATCGAATGAATAGACTCACCAGAGCAGCGTCCATGCTTCTCGCTGCCATTACCGTTGCCGGTTCTGCTGTCTCCGCTGTTTCCGCGGCTGACGTTATCAAGTTCCTTCCCGGCATCAAGGATTATAACGAATGCGAAATCTGCGAATCCCTCATCTGGGGTGACGAAGATTATGTCAAGCTCAGCGGCAAGTATTATCACACCGAATGCCGCGAAGACGAAGAAGATGACGACGACAAGCACGTTTATCTTCCTTCCTGCAAGCCCCTCAAGCCCACGTACGAATACGTAACCACCTACGTTCCCGTACAGGAAGGCAGCAATCTCTACGTTGAATCCGACAAGAAGCTCGTGATCGCAACCAAGCCCGTGGTTACTGTAAAGCCCGGCACCGTTGTAAAGCCCTCTTACACCGTAATTCCCGGTACCACCACCATCCTCGGCGGCAAGTACTACACCTCCGAAGAAGCACGCGAATACTTCAGCGACTACTTCGAAGACAACACTTACAGCATCACCCTCAGATCCGGCGACACCAGAACCTTCGACTCCGGCGCATACTTCATCTCTTCCGATCCCGAAGTTGCTTACTACGACTACAAGGAAGGCAAGATCGTTGCAGGTACCCACGGTTCCGCTGAACTCTATGTATGCAGCAGCGCAGGCATTCCCTACTTCTGCATCAAGGTAAACGTTCTCACCCGCCTCACCGACTCCAAGAAGGAAGCCGCATACCTCAAGGTTGACGCATCCGCATGGCAGCTCTCCAAGGGCGAAACCGCAACCCTCACCGTAACCGGTTCCGACGGCAAGACCTATGACGACATCAACTACACCGTCAGATTCGGCGAAGAAAACGCGACCGTCGGCAAGAAGACCGGCGTTGTTACCGCAAACGGAAACGGTCCCGTTGTAGTACGCGCATACTCCAAGTCCAATCCCAACCTGTACGGCGAAGCACTTCTCTTCGTAGGCAGCTACAAGAACTACGTTTACGACGGTTACTGGACCACCACCAACGACGGCATCATCGTCAACGGCTGGGGCACCACTGACGTTGTGATCGACTACTACTCCTACATCGCAGGCTGGATCAAGGTGGAAGACGACGGTCCGATGATTCCCGTTATCAAGAAGATCGACGCGATCAACGAAAAGGGCGAAGACACCCAGATCATCACCGGCGAACTTCTCAGCTACACCGATCTGCTCAAGCAGGCTTACGGTGACAAGGACGACATCGTTGACATCCTCAAGAAGTACAATCTGTACAAGAACGGCATCAGCGAAGACAAGGTTACCGTAAATGATATCGACTGGGATAAGATCGTTCTCGGTCAGATCTTCAAGGCAATCAACGGCTGATTGAAATAACCGAAAAAAGAAAGGCATTCCATCAACGGAGTGCCTTTTTTGTGTTTATCGATTGTTGTAAAGCTCCCGCATCATTTCCCGGCATGCTTCGGGGACGGCGTCACCCAGCTCACAGCCGTATTTCAGAAGATCCCGCACATACGTGGAGGAAATCATGGAAAGCGTCGGGTCGGTCGGCAGAATGATCGTTTCAAACGCCGGATCGAACCGCTTCATGATGAGGGAAAGGTTGTATTCGTAGTCAAAATCCGTGGCATTCCGCGCTCCCCGGATGATGTAGTCCGCACCGAGTTCATGCGCCGCATCGGAAGTCAGCCCGCCGTAGAGGATTGCCTTTACGTTGGTGAGTCCGGTGGCGTCGATGCATGCCTGCACCATGGCGAGACGGTCAGCGGGATCGAACAGTCCGCTTTTTTTCTCCGTGTTCGCGAGAATGACGACGGTCACTTCCTCAAACAGAGGAGATGCGCGGCGGATCAGGTTTTCATGCCCCGATGTGACAGGGTCGAAGCTGCCCGTGATGATCGCGCGTGCCATTACTTTTTGGGAGCGAGCAGTGTGATTCTGGTGCGGCCGTAGAGATTGGACTTGAGAACCTCATATCTTGCCGCAAGCTCTTCACTGCCGCCGAACACATCGTTCAGGACATATTCCGCCGCGATTTCTTCGTCCTTGCGCGCGCGGGTCGCCTTGATCGGAATGTCGCAGTCGGTTTCGCACACAATGGTGGAGCCGGGTGCGCACAGATCCGCGTCGGCGAGAGCCTTGAGTGCTGCGGGCAGGAGCCCGGTGTTGTAGGGCGGATCAAGGAAGATCACATCGTACTGCTCACGTCCTGCCGCACCGCGGATGAAGGAGGTGTAGTCCGCTGCGGAAATACGGCACTTTTCGAACAGGTGTGTCTTCTTCGCGTTTTCGATGATGATGTTCACGGCGTCTCTGGACTGGTCGATCATGGTTGCACGAGCCGCACCGCGGGAAAGCGCTTCCAGTGCGAGCTGACCGCTTCCGGCGAAGAGATCGAGAATGGCGCGTCCTTCGATGTCGAACTGGATCATGGAAAATACGGCTTCTTTTACTTTGTCAGTGGTCGGACGGGTCACTTCACCTTCGAGTGCGGCGAGCTTGGTACCCCGTGCGGTTCCGGTAATAACTCTCATAATTCGTCTCCTTTGCTGTTCTGATGAAAATGGAGGTGTATGGCTTCGGCGTCGGTGCGGCTGATTCCGGGCGTATCCGCGAGCTCATCCACCGATGCGGCTTTCATTGCGGCGAGCGTTCTGAAGCGGTTGTGGAGTGCCTTCGATTTTGCGGGACCGATGCCTTTGATTTTTTCAAGGGATGAGGTTTTCAGCGTTTTGCGCTTTGCGTTGGTCATGCGGGTGACGGTGTAGCGGTGGACTTCCTCCTGAATGCCGTAGATGAGGCGGAAAACGTCCTGCTGCCGTGCGATGTTGATCTCTCCGTCCCCGTCCGTGAGGGTGCGGGTTTTGTGATGCTCGTCCTTGACCATGCCGAACACGGGAATGTCCACGCCTTCTCCGGCAAGAACTTCGCGGATCACATTCACGTGTCCCTTGCCGCCGTCGAGGAGGATCAGATCGGGATACGCCGCCATGTTGTCGTTCTCCTGACCGATGTGAGCGACGCGCCGCCGGATTGCCTCGGACATGGAGCCGTAGTCGTCCTGCGAATCGGTCGTTCTGATGGAAAAGGTGCGGTATTCGCTCTTCTTCGGCTTGCCGTCCTGGAAGACAACCATGCCAGCCGTGATGTGCTCGTCGCCGAGGTTGGAGATATCGTACGCTTCGATGCGCTCCGGGAGAACCTCCAGATGCAGCAGGGAAGCGAGATTGGCGAGGGTGCGTTCGTCGTTTTTGTCGCGCTTGGATTGGTTTTCGCTGTGCTTTGCCGCGTCGGTCACTGCCATGTCGCAGAGGTATTTCGACGCGCCCTTCTTCGGTGTGCGGATGGTGACCTTGTGCTCGGCGCGCTCGGAGAGACAGTCGGACAGCAGAAGCCGCTCATGCTCCGGAAGCTCGAACGAGAGAAGAATCTCCGGCGGAATGTACTCCCGCGACTGATACAGCGAGAACACAAACGCGAGCATCGGGCTGTCGGCACTGTTGTCGTCCTCTTCGGAAACCGCCGTGATCTCGTCACCGCCGAAGAGGAAGTGCTCACTGTCCGCGATGTATCCGCTTCGGATGTAGAAAATCGTGGCACAGTCGCGGAATTTCACGTCGCCGCCGTCGTAGGAGGTCAGGTTCAGTCCGATCACGTCGCATTCCACGTCCGGTGAGCCGACTGCTTTCTGCCGTTCACCGAGCCTGCGGAGTGCTTCGATGGCATCCCGGCACCGTGCGGCTTCTTCAAATTCCAGCTCATCCGACGCACGCATCATCTGCTCCGTCAGCTTCACGATGACATCCCGTGTACCGCCGCGCAGAATTTCCGCCGCACGGTCGATGGCTTCGCGGTATTCCGACGGTGAGACCTTGCCCGTACACACGCCCATGCAGCGACCCATCTGGTAATACACACACGGACGCTCCTTTCCGATGTCCTCGGGGAAGCGTTTTTTGCACGTGGGAATGTTCAGCGTCCGCTCGAGCTGTGCGATGGCACCGTAGACCGTCGATGTGGACGAATACGGTCCGAAGTAGAGCGATCCGTCGGTCAGACGTTTGCGCGTCATCGTGATCCGCGGCCACTGGGATTTGATGTCGATGCGGATGTACGGGTAGGATTTTGCGTCCTTGAGCTTGATGTTGTACTTTGGGGTGTACTGCTTGATGAGGCTGTTTTCCAGTGCCAGCGCTTCCATTTCCGTGTCCGTCGTGATGAACCGGAAATCATGCACCGACGACGCCATTTTCGTGGTCTTTTCGTCGTGTGCGCCGTGGAAATACTGGGACACGCGGTCGCGCAGGGATCGGGATTTGCCTACGTAGATCACCTTGCCCGCCTCGTTCTGCATGATGTACACGCCGGGCTGACGGGGAAGTGCGGCGGATTTTGCGCGGAGATGCTCGATATTTTTCGATAATTCAGCCATCGGATCCGCCTCCTTTTCCCGGATAATAAATTGAGCGAGGGTGCAGGGATCCACACCTTCGCTCAGGTTTGTTGTATTGTTTGCGATGCCTGCCGGAATTATTCAGCGAAGCCGGTGTCAACGAGAGTTGCGAGACCCTCGAGTGCGTCTGCTTCGTCGGTACCGTCAGCGATGAGGGTGATGGTCATGCCCTTAACGATGCCAAGGGAAAGAACACCAAGAAGGCTCTTCGCATTTACTCTGCGGTCATCCTTTTCAACCCAGATAGAGCTCTTGTAGGAATTCGCCTTCTGAATGAAGAATGTAGCCGGTCTTGCATGGAGACCTACGTTATTCTTGATAGTAACGTCACGAGAAATCATATGATACGCTCCCAATTCAGTAATTTTGAAGAAAATCCGATAGTCTGAGGCAAATTCGCCACGGATTTTTGGCAGCCATTTAAAAATGGTAGTGAAAAATGGCTACTCCTCGTTAAACTATTTATATTATATCAAAACCGCGCGTTAAATTCAATAGCTTTGAAGGAATTTTTAATCGGCAAACTTACCAACAAGTTTGAGACCGCGCGGTCAGATTTGTATGAATATGCAACGAAAGAGTGAATGTGCGGGAAATTACAGCTTTTCGACGGTAATGGTCACGTTTTCGCCGTTGATATCCCACTGCTTGGTGTAGCCGCCGTCCTTAGCGGTGAAGGTGAGCTCGTCGCAGAGAACGCTGGTCTTGAATTCGTCAGCGGATGCGGAGAGGATGCCTTCGAGCTTGTCACTGCCGGTGAGAGCAACGGAGATGTGGTCGGTGACAACGAAGTCCGCTTCCTTGCGCATGGTCTGAACCTTGGAGATCA
>JAFUQY010000280.1 GCA_017472105.1 Clostridia bacterium
TAAATTTCGGCTTCACAAACGCAGCCGGGGAAGGTGGCACGGTTTTTTCTCAAAAAATCGTGACGGATGAGGCGTGAACAAACCTGCGGCGCGGTTAATTCCCGTACGGATTCTTAAAATATTCCGCTTTGTCAAACGGCATGACGCGCATCCATGCTTTGCCTACGACGCAGCGGGTGTCGATTGTGCCGATTTCGATCTGGCGGCTGTCGGCGGAGTGGTTGCGGTTGTCGCCGAGGACGAAGATTTCGCCTTCCGGAACCGTGATCGGGAATTTGTATTCCGGCAGAAGAAGAACGTCGGTTGCGAGATAGCGGTATGCGTCCTCGTTCACTTCCTCGCCGTCGACGTAGAGGTGCCAGTTATGGAAGTCACAGCGGATATCCACGGTCTGACCTTCGGTGGCGATGACGCGCTTGACGATGGGATCCGCGTAGCCGACCTGAGAAATGTCGTGGATGATGACGATGTCGCCGGGAGTGGCTTCGTAGAAGAGATCGGACACGGCAAGGTATTCGCCTCCGGAGAGGGTCTGTTCCATGGAGTTGCCGTCGACGATGTTGAGTCTGAGGACGAACGCAAACAGGAGCATGACCACGATGGTCACGGTCGCGAGCATTTCCGTCAGCTCATAGGCGGTGCCGGGAATGTCGATTTTCTCCTTCGGCTTGGGCTGGTTCTCGGTGTTTTCCGTCTTTTCCTCGGTTTCGGGGGCGGAGAGGTTGTTTTCGTTCATTGGGGTACCTCGTTACTTTACAATAAAATGATCGAGCAGCGTGGAGCCGTCGGGGATGTAGTCGTTCATGGCGCGGCAGGTTTCTTCGGTGTAGGTATCCACGCCGGATTCTGCTTCGCGGGAGTCGTACAGGAAGAACGGCACGGGATCGGAGGAATGCGTGCGGATTTCCAGCGGCGTCGGATGGTCGGGCAGAACGAGAATGCGGAAGTCCTCGCCGGTTGACAGAAGATATTCATAAACGGGCTTGAGAATTTCCGTATCAATCTTTGTGATGCAGTCGACCTTCCAGTCGGGCTTGCCCTGATGACCGCATTCGTCGGGGGCTTCGACGTGGACGTACAGAAGATCGTGATCGGCGAACGCTCCGATTGCCGCATCTGCCTTGCCGCGGTAGTTGGTGTGGTAGTTGCCGGTCGCGCCTTCGACGATGCGGGTGTCACAGCCGGCGCAGATCGCGATGCCGCGGATCAGGTCAACAGCGGAGATGACGCAGGTCTTCACGCCCCATTTTTCATAAAAATCAGGCAGTGCGGGCTTCTTTCCGGGACTCCACAGCCACGGGGAATTCGCCGCATGCAGGCCTCTCGCGCGTCTGGAGACGTTCACGGGATGGTTTTCGAGCACCTTCGCACCCTCCTTCATGAACTCGAGGAATGCTTCGCCGCCGTTTTCCGCTTTCGGGAGATGGGAGCCGATGACCTGACCGATGATGTCGTGCGGACGGTCGAAATTGTAGGTGTCGCATGCGTTTTTCCAGAGCAGGCAGTGACGGTAGCTCACACCGGTGTGCAGGATGCGTCCTTCCATGGGAAGCGCTTCGTTGAGTGCGGCGACGAGCTGGGCGGATTCCTCGGTGGTGATGTCGTCCGAGCTGTGGTCGAGCATGACGCGTTCTTCGTACGGATCGTCCGCGGTGCCGGAGAGGGTGACAAAATTACAGCGCAGCGCGGTGTCGTCCGGTTCCATGGTCAGACCGAGACTCATTGCCTCAAGCGGAGAGCGTCCCTTGGAGTAGATGCGCGGATTGTAGGAGAGAATGGCGAGGTTCGCGGTGTCGCTTTCGGGAACCATGCCCTCAGGGACATTCAGAACGGTGCCGCAGCGGGATTTTTTCGCCAGTGCATCCATTGTCGGATGAGCGGCCTTTTCCATGGGCGTTTTGTTGTCAAGGACGGGGTTCGGCGTATCAGCCATGCCGTCGGGTATGAGAATGAGATATTTCATGATGATACCTCTGTTATAAGATGAAGCTATATACGGCTATCGTTATCAGTCGTATTGTACATTATACCACAAAATTCCCGGGGTTACAATGCGTATGGCAAAAACTGCATGAAAATATTACATAAAATTCATGATTCGGGGGTATGAAATTTGGCTGTAATTTTTACGGAAAATTTGCGCTGACCTCTTGCATTTGACGAGAAAAAGTGGTACAATACCATACTGTATGATATTGTCAATCTGCGTACCCTCTCAGGCGCGGAGAGACCTTGTTCGGCAGTCATGCCGTATAAATTTATGAATTTAGGGAGAAAAATCAATGCCTAACATTAAATCCGCTAAGAAGCGCGTAAAAGTAATCGCTGCAAAGACCCTTCAGAACAAGATGTTCAAGAGCCAGCTCAAGACTTCCGTTAAGAAGTTCCTCGCTGCTGTTGAATCCGGTGACAAGGCTGCTGCAACCGCATGCTACACCGAAGCTGTCAAGATGATGGACAAGGCTGTTGCAAAGAACCTTCTTCACAAGAACAACGCTGCTCACAAGAAGAGCCAGTTCACTCTCCTCCTCAACAAGATGGCGTAAGCCTCTGTCTGGGACGGAAACGAATTTCATTTTGCCGTGATCTTCCGTTGGCTGCCGGAGGATCGCATCGCAGACAAAAAAATCAACTCCCCATCATTGCTCCGATGAGGAGTTTTTTTGTTGCCTTAACAGAACCGGAACGAATACAGATCCGCACCGCACAGCTCAAACCTCACGCTTGACTGTATCATAAAACCTCCCAATCCAATCAAAATGCGAAGCATTTTTACCTTTTCTCTTCCCTCTTCCCTATATCTTCTTCATCCACCTGTACCGGTTCACCTTCACGACTGCGACGAAGCACTTGAGAATCTGGTCGGACTTGAGGCAGGCGAAGATGATGACGGGCGGGAGATTCATGCGGAATGCGATAAACGACGCGGGCAGTACGATGCACCACATGAAGATGATGTCGTTGAAGAGGACGAATCCGGTGTCACCTCCGCCGCGCACGATCCCGGTCAGACAGGGCATCTGGTACGACGTTCCCACGGCGGTGACGGAAAGAACAGTCATGAATGCGAGTGCCATGTCCCGTGTGCCGGAGGAGACGTCGTAGAAGCCGATGATGAGATCCTTCGCCGCGAAGATGGAAAGCCCGGTCAGCACGCCGAGAATGAGGAAGATTCCCTGCATCCTTGACGAGCGGTGGCGGATTTCGGATTTCAGAAGCTCCGTGTTCCCTGCCGCTTCGCCGATGGTCTTGCCGATCATGACGGACGCCGCCGTAGCCGAACCGTAGGAGAAGACGGAGAGAATCTGGAACAGGGTCGATGCAATGGAGTTCGCGGTGATGACGGAGTCGGTCATGTGTCCGAGAATCGCGGTCTGAAGTCCCATCGCGATGCCCCACGACGTCCCGGACAGGAACACGGGCAGGCTGACCTTCATGAATTTTCCGGTGATTTCCCGGTCGGCTCTGAAGAAATCGGACAGCTTCACGTGCAGTTTTTTATCTATGAACGCGAGATAGAACACGACGATGAAAAACTCCGCCGCACGGGAGATGAGCGTGGCAATCGCGGCACCTCTGACACCCATCGCGGGTGCGCCGAAGTGACCGAAAATGAGGATGTAGTTGAGGATGAGATTGATGACCAGCGCCGCGCAGGAGTTCACAAAGCCGATCATGGCGCACTCCACACTGCGGAGCATGCCGAGAAGTACCTGCGTTGCCGCGAAGAAGACGTACGTGAAGCACACGATCTGCAAGTACTTCGTCGCTTCGGCAATGACGGCGGGCTTGTCGGTGAAAATCGAGAGAATCGGCGTCGGAATCACCAGCGCAAGCACGAGCATGACGCCGGAGAGGATGAGCCCGAAGTGCATCGCGGTGGCTGCGGCTTTCTTGATGGCGGCGATGTTTTTCTCACCCCAGAAGCGCGAGCACATGACGACGGTTCCGTCCGCGATGCCGCCGAGCATCATCTGGAGCAGGAACTGAATCTGATTGACGATGAAAACGCCCGAGATGGCAAGCTCCGCGGTGTCCCCGAGCTGACCGATCATGATGTTGTCCGCGAGATTGACGCCGTAGACGATGATGTTCTGACACGCAATGGTAATCAGCAGCCGTCCCCAGCGTTTCCAGAAATCCCGCCGCGCCTCCGGTGAAGAAACGGATTGTGTCATAAAGTCCTCCCTTCGGAATAAACGAAACGGCCATGAATATGAAATCCACAGCCGCTCCTCTTTCTTATTTATTCTTTCTTCTTTATTCTTTAAGGCGCAGCCGTCCTACTGCTGTCCCCATGTGTATTCCCGTTCACGGTGGCGCGAGATGTTGACCGCACCTTCGGGAACGGACGAGAGCCGCTCGAGGGATTTGCCCGTGCCGATTGCGACGCAGGAGACTGCCTTCTTTGCCACGCGGGTCTTCACGCCGGTCGCGTATTCGATGAGGCGGTCAAGTCCGTAGAGGAGACTTCCGCCGCCGGTCATGACGATGCCGTTGGAGATGATGTCGCCGATGAGCTCGGGCGGTGTTCTCTCGATCACGGAGCAGACCGCTTCGATGACGGCGGTGATGGGCTCCTCAAGGGCATCCGGGATTTCCTGCGACGTGATGTGAATCATGCGGGGGAGTCCCTGAATCAGACAGCGTCCCTTCACGTTGAGGGCACGTGCTTCTTCTCTCGGCCACGCGGAGCCGATTTTCTTCTTGATTTCCTCCGCAGTCCGCTCACCGATGAGGACGTTGTGCTTGCGGCGGCAGTAGCGGATGATGGCTTCGTCGAACTTGTCGCCGGCAACCTTGATGGACTCGGAAACGACCACGCCGCCGAGGGAGATGACCGCGATGTCCGTGGTGCCGCCGCCGATATCGACGACCATGTGTCCGTTGGGAGCGGAGATATCGATACCCGCACCGAGAGCGGCCGCAACGGGTTCCTCGATGAGGTAGGTTCGCTTGGCTCCTGCCTGTGTAGCCGCATCCACGACGGCGCGTTCTTCGACTTCGGTGATACCGGAGGGAACGCAGATGATGACGCGGGGCTTGAAGATCATGGTGCCGCACGCTTTTTTAATGAAGTGGCGGATCATGTGCTGAGTGATTTCGTACTGGCTGATGACGCCGTCACGGAGCGGGCGGATTGCGGTGATATTGCCGGGGGTACGTCCCAGCATCACTTCAGCTTCCGCGCCGACTTTGAGGATTTTATCGGTATTTTTGTCGATGGCGACAACGGAGGGCTCTTTGATGACGATCCCCTTGCCCTTGACATACACAAGGACAGTAGCCGTCCCCAGGTCGATGCCGATGTCTTTGCTCATATGTATGGTTAACCTCGTGGGAGAATTTTTTGGTGAAAAATATTGTAATACATTTTATTATACATCATATTGCGGGTTTTTGCAAGGGGATAAGGTAGAAAAGCTCCGCTTTTCAAATTTAATTTATACCCTCGCGGGGGCGCCTAAGAACTAGGTATTCATCTTCGATGAAACCTGCGCGTCCAGGGCTACCACTTTCATCTTTGATGAAAGTGCGGGATCTCGGCCGTTCAAGCGTTCCCCTTGAAAATGCCCGCCGCGGGCGCCATACCCGTGCAGTTGAAATTTTCAGCGAACCCACTTTATCGTATGGGACACTCATTTCCCTCGGTAAACTCAGCCTGCGGCGGCGAGATTTGGGCGTTTCGGGCACTGACAGTCACGATGGTATCACTGGATTTGCCCCATAAATTTCAGCCTGCGGCGCGGTTTGGATTAACGTTGTTTCTGTTGACGGAACGTGCGCCTGAACCGTAGGGCTGCCCCTTGCGGGTAGCCGCCGATCCAAAGAAAACCTTACGGCGATGCTCCGGGACGCCACCCTTAACAAGCCTTCCCCGTGCAGTTTCTTGAAATTTCAACTGCACAAACGCAGCCGGGGAAGGTGTCACGGTTTTTTCTCAAAAAATCGTGA
>JAFUQY010000281.1 GCA_017472105.1 Clostridia bacterium
CAGTGCCCCTAAAGGAAGCTTTCTCAAATAAAAAGCTGCACGTGTATGAATCCCTCGCCCGGCGGAGCCTTGGTTCCAGGCACTCCTGGTTGCCGAATCGAGAGCCCGGCAACGGAGGGTTCTCGCGCCCGCCGCGCAGGCGTTACAAATAAGATTCGAAAAGCGGAGCTTTTCTACCATATTGATCCCTAACGCTTTAGGCAAAACAAAAATACTGTAATCCAAACTGAAAACCATAAAAAAACCACAAAAATAAAACATCCCACCCGGAGGTATCTTCCATGAAAATGAAGCAGGTTCTCTACAACTACGACATCTACCCCATGGTGTTCCCCGTCAACGACCCGACCGAGATCACCATCAAGCCGCAGGGCGCTCATGCCGCGTTCCCGGATCATTGCCGCGTTGCCGTTATGCGCGTCGATTCCGGATCGCCGAGACAGGATTTCACCGCGTGGAACCGCACCGAGTATGATCTCTCTCCCGACAACGACGGATGCCTCAGATTCACATACACCGCTGATGCGGAAACGGAACTCATCGTGCGCGTATTCAAGGACGACTCCCGCCTGCTCCAGCTCTCCCTCTATGCGCTCGCAGACGATATGGCTTGCCGCATTCCTCTCCGCGGAGATCTGCATATGCATACCTGCCGCTCCGATGGCCGTGAAGCTCCCGCAGTCGTGTGCGCAAACTACCGCATGAAGGGCTATGACTTCATCGTCGTCACCGACCACGGACGCTATTTCCCTTCCCTTGAAGCCATGAACGCCTATGCCGATACCGAAATCCCGCTCAATATCCTTCCCGGTGAGGAAGTCCACCTCCCGCAGACCGATGTCCATATCGTCAATGCCGGCGGCCTCTTCTCCGTCAACGGCCTGCTCGAATCTTCCGCGAACTACCGCGAAACCGACGGTGCACTCGAAAAACGCCGCTTCGATGAAACCGTTGACTGCCCCGATATCGTTCCCGCTGAACAGTATAACGCAGAACTCGACGAAATCGAAAAATCCCTCAAGGACTGCGAGGGCGGATGCCCTGAGAACGTCAACAGCCGCTGGTTCGCGGTGTGCGTCTGGGCGTTTGAAAAGATCCGTCAGGCAGGCGGTCTCGGCGTGTTCGCGCATCCGTACTGGCTCGCCGATATGTGGCAGATTCCTGAACCGTTTACCAAGTATATGCTCGCAAAGCACCCCTTTGATGCATTCGAAGTCCTCGGCGGCGAAAATTATTACGAACATAACGGCTTCCAGACCGCGCTGTACTACGACGAATACCGTCAGGGCCGCGTGCATCCCATCGTAGGCTCCACGGACAGCCACGGCTCGACGGAACATAACCGCAACAGCGATATCTGCTCCACAATCGTCTTCGCGCATAAGAACGAACGCGGCGATATCGTGCAGTCCATTAAGGATCGATACAGCGTCGCCGTCGACTCCATTTCCGCAGAATTCCGCCTCGTCGGTGAACACCGCTTCCAGAAATATGCGTGCTTCCTGATGGAAAACTTCTACCCCATCCACGACCGCCAGACCGCAGTTGACGGCGAAATCATGCGCCAGTACCTCATGGGCGACGCCACCGCTGAAGAAATGGCATACACCACCGCAAAATCCGCGAGAATGTGGGAGAAGTATTTTATGGTGAAGTAAGGCAAGGCATAATGCAGAATGAATGGGGTGTTCATCTGTCCACGGACACAAATTTGCTCCGCGGCTGAATGGGGTCTCACCTCATCCGTCACGATTTTTTTGAGAAAAAATCGCGCCACCTTCCCCGGCTGCGTTTGTGAAGCTTGAATTTGCAGTGACTGCACGGGGAAGGCTTGTTAAGGGTGGCGTCCCGGAGCATCGCCGTGAGTGAATCCACGTTTGCGCCGCGAGTTCATCGCCGGATGTGCAGTTTTGATTTAACGACGACGGTGTAGACGCACGTACCGTCAACAGAAACAGAATAAACCCACACCGCGCCGCAGGCTGAAATTTATGGAGCAAATCCAGTGACACAAACGTGACTGTCAGTGCCCGAAAGAACCACATCTCGCCGCCGCAGGCTGAGTTTACCGATGAAATCCAGTGTCCCGTACGATAAAGTGGGTTCGCTCCACTAAAAAACTGCACGTTGTCAAAAACTCCCGCCCGCCGGAGGCATTGGGTCCAGGCACTCCTGGTTGCCGAATCGAGA
>JAFUQY010000282.1 GCA_017472105.1 Clostridia bacterium
ATTTTTTCTTTATTATAGCATATTTTTTGAGAAAACACGGCAGATTTTCGGATTTTTCCGGTCTTATGGAGTGAAGAAAATTATTTGAGGTATGTTTATGCGAAAATTCACGATTCTCTTTCTTCTCTGCGCACTGCTTGTTTCCTGCGGCAGTGAGGAGCTTCACTATCTTCCCGACGAAACCGCCGCCGAAACCGAAGCCGAAAACTATCCCTACACCGAAAACAGTGACCGTCCGATCTCCGGCGCACCCGTGACTTCCCTGCCGTGGAATTTACAGTACGCGGACGGGTATCTCTGCATCGCGTCCTTCGGCGGCATGGGGATTCCGTCGGAAGAAAACTCCGGTCTGATGTACACGCTCCGGCGGATCAATCCTGCCACCGGGAATATCACCGACGTCTGCCCGGACCCGCTCTGCGCGCACAATTCCGCGGACTGTCCGTTCTATGGGCTCGACTCCATGCCCGTTGGATTTGCGGACAACAAGATTTTCTACCGCCGCCGTTGGATCACGCACGCGGACGGCGAAACAGGCAGGGTTGACTACTACTCTGCGGACGTGGTGTTTGACACGAAAACCGGCAAAGTCACGGAGCTGAAGAACCTGAACGGCGAGGGCGGCGGGATCAATTCGTATCTCTACACCGACACGCACCGGTACTGGTTCGACTGGACATGGGACGAAAATTCCACGGAAAGCGGGCAGTATGTCATGTACCGTGCGGCGTATGACAGGCTTGTGCCGGAGACTGTGGCGGAAGTATCGTATGAAGACGCCGGATTTGTCGGATACGCGGACGGGACTCTCTATTTCACCGACGGTCGGATGCTCTACTCCACGGACGAACGGTACGAAAACCGCCGGGATATCGCAGAAGCTCCTCTGACCTACGGCCGGCACTGGTTCGGCGGAGACTCGGTTTACTACGCAGATGCCGCCAGCCGGATTTTCCGGATTCTGCTTGAGACGGGCGAGATCACGGACATGGGATTTTCCGCCGGTGAGCTTGTGATTACGGACAGCTGGATTTATTACACCTCTCCCGAGGCAGTTTCACTCGGCAAAAACCGCGTGTACGGCATGCTCGGCGATGAAGTGACCGTGACCGGGGAGCATATTTACCGCTGTGCGCACGACGGGACGGGGACGGAAACGGTGTTCTCCTTTGACGGCGGGCTGTATTCGACGAGATTCCGTTCCTTCACTGCGGTCGGAAACTATCTCTGGGGCACGTATCACCGCTGGGATGACGCGGACGGGGACGGAATCTACCGCGACGGCGACCATTACGAGAGCTCCGATGACGGGCATGTTCTCCGCATTGACGTGACGACGGGTGAGATTCTCGAGCTCAGCACCGCGGAAATGTGACGATAAACTGAATTCTTCAAAAGGTTTTTCTGGTTTTTTACAAATCATATTGAAATCCGGCAGGAGATGTGTTATAATATACTATTGATTGGAAACTGCACCCTTATACCCGAAATCGCGTGCAGAATATTGAAAGGAGCTTTTCCTGCAATGGATAATGCAAACAAGACCAAACAGAAGAATCTGATTATCGCAGTCTGCATCGCTCTCGCTGCTGTGATCGTCATCGGTCTGTCTGTTTACACCACCCTCGGCGACAACGGCACTCTTCTCAGAGCAAAGACCGCTGCCGAAAGCGAAAACTTTGAAATCAACGGCACCATGATGGCGTATTTCTATGCCTCCAACTACCAGAGCTATTACAGCTACCTCAGCTACCTCGGCGTGGACACCACCGTTTCCCTCAAGTCCCAGCCTTGCAGCTACCTTGAAAACGGCACCTGGTTCGACTACTTCGTTTCCATCACCAAGTCCTACACCGATGAACTTCTCGCTCTCTGCGAAGGTGCAAAGGCTGCCGGTGTTGAACTCGACGACGCTGACAAGGAAGGCATCGACCTCACCCTCTCCCAGCTCGAAGACACCGCAAAGGCTTACGGCTACAACGCTGACACCTACGTTACCATGGCATTCGGCACCGGCGTCAAGATGAAGGACGTACGCGCATGCCTTGAGATGACCGCGCTCGCTACCAAGTACACCAACGCATTCTCCGACGGTCTCTCCTACACCGCTGAAGAAAAGGAAGCATACTACACCGAACACGCATCCGACTTCGAAGGTGTTGACTACTACGCATTCTCCGTAGCTGCCGGCGACTTCATGTCCAAGGATACCGAAGGCAACCCCGTAGGCGACACCACCGAAGCATCCGCTGCTGCTATGGCGGAAGCTCAGAAGATCGCAGACGCATCCAGCCTCGACGAATTCAAGTCCCTCGTTGCTGATTACATCACCGCTCACCACGATCACGAGCACGACGAAGCAACCGTTGATGCCGAAGTGGAATCCTGCTTCAACTACCATGTAGAAGCTGCTTCCATCGCTGACATCTCCGAATGGGCATTCTCCGCAAAGGTCGGCGACACCTACATGACCGGTGCGGAAGGCGACACTGCATTCAACATCTACTACCTCACCAAGGAAGCATACCGCGACGAAACTCCCACCAGAAACGTCCGTCACATTCTCTTCACCACCGAAACCTATGCTGACGACACTGCTGTGAACGAAGTTTACGCGGCATGGGAGGCAGAAGGCTTCTCCGAAGAAAAGTTCCTCGAGCTCGCTGCTCAGTACAACGAAGATACCGGCTCCCAGACCACCGGCGGCCTCTATGAAAACGTAGCAGTCGGCGATATGGTCAACTCCTTCAACAACTGGCTGTTCTACACCGCTGAAAACGTTGGTGATCACGGCATCGTTGAATCCGACTACGGCTGGCACATCATGTACTACGCAGGTCAGGGTGACGGCGCGGCATGGGAAACTCAGGTTACCTCCGCTCTCAAGAACGCGGCTTACACCGACATGATTACCGCAAACTCCGCATCCATCACCTACAACGACGCTGTCATCAACAGCATCGAAGCATAACTCAATAGCACAGAAACAGCATAGAATACGTAAGTTGATCTCACGTATCCATGGGACAGGTTCCGATTTGTGGGATCTGTCCCTTTTCGGTTTCAGATAATTCAAGGAGGACATTATGATCGGCTACAACGAAATCACTTCCCTTTACGTCGCACAGAACGGCTGTGACAATCAGTCCGGTACGGAACCCGTTTCCTGCAAAACCGGCGCACCGTTCTCGTCCATTGAAGCGGCACTGGCGTATGTCCGCGAGCTGCGCAGAATCGGCGTGGGTCAGCCCATCTCAATCCGGCTTGCAGAGGGCAAATACACAATCCCGCGCACCATCGTGATCGATCAGGGCATCACGGGCATCACAATCGAGCCGGACGGGGACGCGAAGGTCAGGCTCATCGGCGGCAGAAGAATCACCGGCTTTGCATGGGACGAATACCGCGGTGTGAAGTGTCTGTCGGCTCCTCTCGGCGGCGCGTGCGATTTCACGGATTTCTACGTCAACGGAACCCGTGCGAAGCTGACCCGCTATCCTGCCGAAGGTTACTTCTACGCGGATGACGTGGAAAATCACGACGGACAGCTCTTCTCCTCCTCGTCGTGGTTCACAGCACAGGAGGGCGACATCCGGGATTTTGCCAATATCGAGCGCGTGCAGATCAGCTTCTGCCACTACTGGATCGACGA
>JAFUQY010000283.1 GCA_017472105.1 Clostridia bacterium
CGTTGTACAGAATCTCGCCCGCCGTGGGATCGTACAGACGCATCAGCAGCTTCGTCAGCGTGGTCTTACCCGCACCGGTGTAGCCGACAATGGCAATTTTCTCACCTTTTCTGATGGTCAGATTGATGCTGTCAAGGGAGTTCTTCGGCGCCTCTTCTTTCTTTTCGCTGTCGTCCTTTTTGGCTTCGTTTTCCGAGGTCTGATATGCAAAAGTGACGTTTTTCAGCTCAATCGTTTCCAGCGGTTCCGCCATTCTGTCTCCGCTGACAATCTTCGGCTCATAGGACAGGAATTTCAGATACTTTCCGATGTACTGCGCGTTGTCGGGCATCCGGATGAGGTTCCGCGCCAGATCGTACATACTCCAGTTCAGGTTCCAGATGATGTTGATCGACGCCACGAAACTGCCGAGCTGAGCCGTGCCGCTGTAGAGTTTGTACCCGAGGATAATCACGGGAACAAACTGCGCTGCAAGGGAGATCGTGTTTTCGAGAACGGACAGCAGATACTGTTTTTTTCCGTTCCTCACTTCTTCCTCCACAATGCCGGTTACGCTGTCCGCGTAGATTTTGTTGAGATTTTCGCCGGCTTTGCTGATGCGCAGTTCTTTTGCATAATCGGACAGATGGTACACCCGGTTGATGTAGGAATTCTTCCGGTGCAGGGGCTTGACCCGCTCGTTCTTTTTGAAGGCGATCTTGTTTCCGAGTCCCCACATCGAAGCATTGAGGATGCACCCGATCAGCAGAATCAGACCGACAAGGATATCCACCTGCATCATCAGCGTGATCAGCGTGGACAGCGTGATCAGATAATTGATGATCCGCGCCGTGTCGTCCAGCACCTGTACCGCGCGTCCCTTGGATTCGTCCATCGCCCAGACATAGTCGTTATAGAACTTCGGGTCGTCATAGCAGGCGAGATCCATTTTCAGCGCATGACCGAACAGCTCCGCGTGCATTCTATGCTGCAGCTTCTTGTCGGTGACGGTCTGGTAATACTGGTAGTACCATGCGTAAAACAGGTTGATGCCCACATTCACGCCGAGGATCAGCAGAATGTACCCTGCAATTTTTCCGAAGGTGATGTCCGGCAGGTCAAGGGCATTGAACAGCCTGTAGGTGAAAATTGTCTGTATGGAGTTTGAGATACCGCCGATGATGCCCACGATGAACATGAATACAATGTACTGCGGCGTCATCTGCGCGATTTTCCCGAGCATCAGGAAGTTGTACTTGATGACCTGACCGGCGGGCATTTTCTCTTTTTTGTCTTTCTTCTTATCTTTTTCAGCCATTCGGATTCACCTCACTTTCCGATTCGGCATAGTTTTCCGCCTGCATCCGGAACATTTCCGCGTACTTTCCGTTCTTCGCCATCATTTCGTCATGACTGCCCGATTCGATGATTTCGCCGCCGTCCATGAGGAAGATGCGGTCGGCAAGCACAGCGGAGGAAAGCCGGTGCGAAATGAAGATCAGCGTCCGGTTACGGCAGGCATCCAGCATATTTTTGAACATATTGTATTCCGCAATCGGGTCGAGTGCCGAGGACGGCTCGTCCAGAATGACAAACGGGGAATCGTTGGTGAATGCTCTGGCAAGGGAAACTTTCTGCGCTTCCCCAACGGACAGAACCGCGCCTTCGTCGTCAAATTCACGGGTCAGCGTGGTATGAATGCCGTTTTTCAGCGTCATGACCTTGTCATACGCACCGCTTTTCTTCAGTGCTTCCGTCACCAGGTCATCGTCACCTTCTCGGAGCGGTCGGAGCAGGACGTTTTCTGCCACGGACAGGGAGAAAATCCTGAAATCCTGGAACACCACCGTAAATGCATCCCGGTAGGAATCGCTGTCGTATTCGCTGACGTTGTGTCCGTCAAGAGTGATCGTACCGCTGTTCGGCTCATACAGATGCAAAAGCAGCTTAACAAGAGTCGTCTTGCCGGAACCGTTGTGTCCGACCAGTGCGATTTTTTCACCGGGCTTGATGGCAAGCGAGATGTTTTTCAGTGCATCCGTTTCCGCACCGGTGTAACGGAAGGAAACATCGGTCAGGGTCAGCTCACCTTCACCCGCTGTTCTGCCGTCCGTGAGATGCTTGATCTTCGGCTCATATTCGAGGAAGAAGCGGTAGTCTTCGATGTACATGGCATGGTCGCGGAATTCAGTGAACACGCCTGCCATGCGGGAGAGCTGCC
>JAFUQY010000284.1 GCA_017472105.1 Clostridia bacterium
AAGAACTCGGCGTACAGATGAACCGCGGCGCGATTGTGACCGACGAAACCTGTGCGACCTCCGTTCCCGGCGTATGGGCAGCGGGCGACGTCAACGGCAAGGTTATGCTCGCGCATACCGGCTACCGTGAAGGCGAAGCGGCTGTCAACAATATGCTCGGCAAGAAGGACCGTGTAGACTACCGTTCCATCCCGTCCGTTATCTATACCAATCCGGAAGTTGCTTCCGTCGGTGAAACCCTTGAATCCGCTCAGAAGGCGGGCATCGACGCGGAAGAAACCACGCTCAGCCTCCGTTACAGCGGCCGTTACCTCGCAGAAAACGAAGGCGGCGACGGCTTCGTGAAGATCGTTTACGGCAAGCAGCATCACGAAATCCTCGGCGTACACATGATCGGTTCCTATGCGTCCGAAATCATCTACGGCGCGGCTGCAATGGTTGCAAGATGCCAGAGAGTGGAAGACGTTCAGAAGATCGTATTCCCGCATCCGACCGTATGCGAAGTTATCCGTGAAGCAATGTTCACGGTTCACTGAGAACTATTAAAGAGGTAAATTATGATCCGAATTCTGTTTCAGGGCGACTCCATCACGGACGGAAACCGGCTGAAGCCCGTGGAATCCCGCTGGGATCTCAATCATCAGATCGGGCATTCGTATGTTTATCCGATCGCCGGTAAGCTCGGTTATCTGTATCCCGGAAAGTACACCGTCATCAACCGCGGCGTATCGGGCGATACCGTCGAACGGATCGCCGCACGCTGGGAAACGGACACGCTTGCCGAACATCCCGACATCCTGAGCATTCTTCTCGGGATCAACGGAAACGGCAGGTTCGACGGAACGTATCCCGAAGGAACGGAGGAACATCTCCGCGCCTTTGATGAACAGTACCGTGCGCTTCTCGAATCGGCGCGCAAGCAGAATCCGGATCTGAAACTCATCCTGATTGAGCCTTTTACATTACCCTGCGGACATCCCGAACCGTATTACGACCGGTTTTACCCGGTATTCCGCAGAAAACAGGATATCATCCGCAGGATCGCCGAGGATTTTGACGGAATTTTCGTTCCGATTCAGAACGATCTGGAGAATCTTGTCCGGAAGACAGCTCCCGTACTCGCCGAACGCGGATGCGGCACCGATCCCAATGCCTACTGGCTCTGGGACGGCGTGCATCCCACGGAACCGCTTCACTGGTTCATCGCCGAGAAGTGGCTTGCGGCGGCTGCCGGTATTCTGTAATTCCATTTGCTTCCAAACAATTAACATACTACACAAAGGAGACATATTACCATGCCTAAGAGTCAGTATATCGATCCCGGTAAGGTTTTTGAACCCGGTTATATCGATTTCGACAGCATTCCGCTCTGTCGTTACAACAAGACCATCGAAGAAGAAAAGAAGCTCTACTCCAAGGAAGACTTCATGCGCATCTATCACGACATGAGAACCATTCGTGAATTCGAAACGATGCTCAACGAAATCAAGGTTAAGTCCGAATACAACGGTGTCAAGTACAACAACCCCGGTCCGGCTCACCTCTCCATCGGTCAGGAAGCATCCGCAGTTGGTCAGGCATACTGCCTCGACATCAACGACTTCACCTTCGGTTCCCACCGTTCCCACGGTGAAATCCTTGCAAAGGGTCTCTCCTCCATCAACAAGCTCGAAGACAGCGAAGTATACGACATCATGAAGGAATTCCTTGACGGTACCATCCTGAACGTCGTTGAAAAGAACAACAACACCGGCAGCATCAAGGACCTCGCAAAGGACTTCCTTCTCTACGGTGCTCTCGCTGAAATCTTCGCTCGTACCACCGGCTTCAACAAGGGTCTCGGCGGTTCCATGCACGCATTCTTCATCCCGTTCGGTATTCTCCCGAACAACGCAATCGTAGGCGGCGCAGCTCCGATCGCTCTCGGTGCAGCTCTCTACAAGAGATCCAACCACAAGAAGGGTATCGTTATCGCTAACTCCGGTGACGGTGCTATGGGTCGCGGTCCGGTTCTCGAATCCCTCAACTTCTCCTCCATGGATCAGATCACCAAGCTGTGGGGCATGGACGGCAAGTATTCCGACGAAGGTATGCCGATCCTCTTCAACGTATTCAACAACTTCTCCGGCATGGGCGGTCAGACCATGGGCGAAACCATGGGTTACGGCAACCCCGCACGTCTTGCAGCCGGCTTCAACCCGACGCAGATGCACGCAGAAAAGGTCAACGGCTAC
>JAFUQY010000285.1 GCA_017472105.1 Clostridia bacterium
ATCATCCGCTTCTCTTTTCAGCAATAACTAGCATCTGGAACAGTATTGGCATATTCGGCGGAATGCTGCTGGTCAATCTGTACTGCACATTTTCATTCCCTGTACGCAACATAATGTGCATCGCTTCTCTGCTGTGTTCTCTGCTTCTTGTATCAATCCTGTCTTTTTTCAGCCTGAGAGGCATCATGAAATTCAGCAGAATTTTCTTGGAAAATATTAAAGTATTGCTGATAGGAGCACTTGATAGTTTTTACTATTTTCTTGTCAGCTGTTTAATATTTGATGTATTAAAAGCTCACATTACTGATTCAATCTCACTCATCCTCACCGTTTTAGCGTGCGCAGGGATATCCAATCTGATGTACGCTTATTTTAAGAATTCGTTCTTAGTCTGAATCCTCAGTTACAACTGGGGATTTTTTATTTATTGATACAAAGTCTCATTAAAACACTTGACAAAACCCTGTTTCTGTGATATCATATACCCGAAAACGATCTGACACCGAAATACTGCATTGAGGCGGAAGATACAACACTGACAGGCATGGGCTCCGTATGGGGTTTTGTCCGTGCTGCGATGCTGCATCTTCCGGTGCGGCTTTTTTTGATGCAGACACCAAGACATACATCCGAAAGGACTCACACCATGGATTCACGCGTTGCACTCATCTCCATCATTGTCGAAAATCCCGACTCCGTGCAGGCTCTCAACGACATTCTGCACACCTGCGGCAGCTACATCATCGGGCGCATGGGCATTCCCTACCGCGAAAAGGGCATCAGCATCATCTCCATCGCCATCGACGCACCGCAGGATGTCATCAACACCCTCTCCGGCAAGATCGGCAAGCTGCCCGGCGTCACGTCGAAAACCGCTTACTCCAACGTGGTGACCAAGGCATGACAAAAGACAAAAGCGGCAGACTTTCCGTCCCTGCCATCCTCATTCTGACCGTTCTTCCCGTCATCACAGCCGCGGCGGTCTTCGGCATCGGACGCATTTCCATCACACCGGCGCAGATCATCGACGCGATCTTTCTTCTGTTCACAGGCGAAGGCGACGTTCCCATGACCGTGCAGATGACGCTGTGGAACGTACGGCTTCCCCGGATTCTGCTCGCGCTTCTGACAGGTGCGGGACTTTCCGTATCGGGATGCGCGTTCCAGTCCCTCTTTGCCAATCCGCTCGCGACTCCCGACACCCTCGGCGTTGCAAGCGGTGCCAGCTTCGGTGCGGCTCTCGGGATTCTCATGGGCTTCAGCCTCGTCGGGATCCAGATGACCTCCTTCTTCTTCGGCGCGGCTGCTGTGCTTCTGACATGGATTTCCGCTTCCGGACGCGGACGTGGACTCAGCTCCGTGGTTCTCGCGGGCATCATGATCGGTTCGCTCTTCTCCGCGCTCGTCTCCCTCGTGAAATTCACCGCCGACTCCGAAACCCAGCTCCCTGCCATCACCTACTGGCTCATGGGAAGCCTCGACGGAACCGGCTACGAAAACCTCCTCTATGGTGCACCGCCCATCCTCATCGGCATCGCGATTCTCTTCCTGATCCGCTGGCGCATGAATCTTCTCCCGCTGACCGAGGACGAAATCCGCTCCTCCGGCGTGAACATTCTCGCACTGCGCGGCGTGACCGTCATCTGTGCTACCATGGTGACCGCGTCCTGCGTTTCCATGTGCGGTCAGGTCGGCTGGGTCGGACTTCTCGTGCCCCACATCTGCCGGATGCTCTTCGGCTCGAACCACCTTGCCCTCGTTCCCGCGTCGGTTTCCATCGGTGCGGCGTTCATGGTCATCGTGGATACGGTCGCGCGCTCGGCTTCTGCGGCGGAGATTCCGATTTCCATCCTCACTGCCATCATCGGCGCACCGTTCTTCATCATCTTAATGCGTAAATCGGGAGGCTGGCGGTTATGAATCTCTCCGTAAAGAGCGGCACGTTCTCCTACAACGGAAAACAGAACGTCTTCGAAGACATCAATTTCTCCATCGAATCCGGCAATCTGCTCGCCATCCTCGGACCGAACGGCGCGGGCAAAACGACACTTCTCCGATGCATCACCGGCATGCTCCGCTGGTCCTCCGGCATGAGCACGCTGGATGGCGAAAACATCCGGAACATCCCGGAAAAGCGCCTCTGGAGCCGGCTTTCGTACGTCCCGCAGGCAAAATCGTCCCCGTCGTCGTACACCGCGATGGAAGCGGTTCTTCTCGGACGGAGCAGCAGACTCGGCGTATTCGCACAGCCGTCAAAGGAGGACATCGAAAAAGCGGAGCATGTGCTCGATTCGCTCGGCGTCCTCAAGCTCCGCGACAAGCGATGCCACGAAATCAGCGGCGGCGAATATCAGATGATCCTCATCGCGCGGGCTCTCGTTTCCGATCCCGAGGTGCTCATCCTCGACGAGCCGGAGTCGAATCTGGACTTCAAGAATCAGCTCATCGTCCTCGACACCATGAGCCGGCTGGCGGAAAACGGCATCGCCTGCATCTTCAACACGCACTATCCCGAGCACGCCCTCCAGCGCTCCGACAAGGCACTGATTCTCGCCCACGGACACGCAGAGTTCGGCTCAACCCCGCAGATTCTCACGGAAGACAACATCGAGCGCGCGTTCGGCGTCAAAGCCGTCATCGGTGAGATCGAAACCCGGCACACCGTCGTGCAGAACGTCATTCCGCTCCATCTGTCACACGGCACCGCATCCCCCGACAGCACCTCCGACAACACGTACGACAGTACGGAAACCCTCGCCTCCGTAACCGTCATCTTCCGCGACTACGACCAGTCCGGACGGATCAACGAGCTCCTTCACGAATACGGCGACATGATCGTCGGACGGATGGGTATGCCCTACCGCAAGCGCGGGCTGTACATCATTCACACCACCTTCGACGGGGAGGAATCGCGCATCCGGGAACTGACCCACCGGCTCTCCATCCTGCCGGATATCAGCGTCAAAACCACCTATTCCGGAGATTAATTTTATGCATAACAAACAAATAATAGATAAACTGAACCGCGATCACGCTCTCGCGCTGACCGAATGGGAAACCCTCATCGGCACGTACACCCCGGACGACGCGGAATACGCAAAATCCCTCGCGCAGTCGATCGCAGGTGAGCACTTCGGCAATACCATCTACTTCCGCGGCATCGTGGAGTTTTCCAATTACTGCAAAAACAACTGCTACTACTGCGGCATCCGCGCGGGCAACACGAACGTATCCCGCTACCGGCTCTCGGACGACGACATCCTCCGGTGCTGTGAGGAAGGCTGGGAATGCGGATTCCGCACGTTCGTTTTGCAGGGCGGCGAGGATCCCGTGTTCACGGACGAGAGGTTTGTGAATCTGATCCGCCGCATCAAAGCAGAGTATCCCGACTGTGCCGTGACGCTCTCCATCGGCGAGAGAAGCCGCGAATCCTACGCAAAACTGCGTGACGCAGGGGCAGACCGCTTCCTTCTCCGCCACGAAACCGCGGACGCGACGCATTACAGCATGATCCATCCCTCGGGTATGACGCTGGAGAACCGGATCCGATGCCTCCGCGACCTGAAATCCCTCGGCTACCAGACCGGATGCGGCATGATGATCGGAACTCCGCACCAGACACCCGCGCACCTCGCAAAGGACATGGCGTTCATGAGCGAATTCAGACCCCACATGATCGGCGTCGGCCCGTTTCTGCCGCACAGCGATACTCCGTTCCGGGATCAGCCGGCGGGATCGGTTGTGCTGACGCTGTTCCTCATCAGCCTGTGCCGCATCATGCTCCCGAAAGTTCTGCTTCCCTCCACGACCGCACTCGGCACCGCACAGTCCGACGGCAGAAAACTCGGCGTCCTCGCAGGCTGCAACGTCGTCATGCCGAACCTCTCTCCCGCAGACGTCCGCAAAAAATACATGCTCTACGACAACAAATCCGGCACCGACCTCACAGCCGCACAAGGCATCGCCATGCTGACCCGGCAGATGGAAGAAATCGGGTACAGGGTTGTGGTTGGCAGAGGAGACGCGGCGGCGGAGGAGAAGTGAAGAGAGAAGAGAGAAAAGTGAAAAGTGAAAAGTGAAGAGAAAAGGAAAAAAAGCTTCGCTTTTTAGATTAGATAATATAGATAAAAGAGATAAAAAGAGAATCCACACCGCGCCGCAGGCTGAGCTTACCGAGGGAAATGAGTGTCCCTGACGATAAAGGAAGCTCGCTCCACCCTACAACTGCACGTTGTCAAAGCCCTCGCCCGGCGGAGCCTTGGGTCCAGGCACTCCTGGTCGCCGAATCGAGAGCCCGGCGATAGAGGGTTCTCGCGCCGCACGCGCAGTGCATAAAATCCCGCAGAAAACGCGGAGCGTTTTCAACAATACAGATCCTAACGCTTTAGGCAAAACTAAAAATCAGCAAACAAAATAAAGAAAAAAGGAGCCCCAAATATACCATGCTAAAACTCGCTGTCTACGGCAAAGGCGGTATCGGCAAATCCACTACGGTTTCCAATGTCGCCGCCTCTCTCGCCGATATGGGTCTCACCGTCATGCAGATCGGATGTGACCCCAAGGCCGATTCCACCGCTTCCCTCCACGGAAAAGGCAGAATTCCCACCGTGCTCGACCTCGTCCGCGAGAAAAAGAACGATTTCACCCTCGATGATATGGTCACAATCGGTTATAAGGGCGTCATCTGCGTCGAAGCCGGCGGGCCTACTCCCGGTCTCGGATGCGCAGGACGCGGAATCATCGCCGCTCTTGAAAAATTAAAGGAAAAAGGCGCGTACGAAACCTTCAAGCCCGACGTTGTTCTCTACGACGTGCTCGGCGACGTGGTCTGCGGCGGATTCTCCATGCCCATGCGCGCAGGTTACGCCGACCGTGTCTTCGTCATCACATCTGGCGAAAATATGGCAATCTACGCCGCCGCAAATATCGCCATGGCGGTCAACAACTTCGGCGAACGCGGCTATGCAGGTCTCGGCGGCATCATTCTCAACCGCCGCAACGTCAAAAATGAGGACGAAAAAGCCGCACAGCTCGCTGAGGATATGGGTACATCCGTCGTCGGAACCATCTCCCGCAGTCAGATCGTCACGGACGCGGAAGAGCTCGGCAGAACCGTCGTCGAAGCCTTCCCGGACAGCGATATGGCGGACGAATACCGCACGATTGCCAAAACCATGCTTGAGATTTGCAGAGGATAAATCTATGCTGAAAAAACTCAACGAAAGCCCCCGCACGGACACGAAAATCCCCATCCGGGATGCGAAATTTCCCGCTCCGTTTGCGTCAGGACTCGAATACGCCGCACCTGCACGCGGAACGTGGAACATCGTTCATGTCGGCATGCTCATCCCCGAAGCGCACGAAATCTTTGTCTGCGCCGCCGGTTGTCTCCGCGGAGTTGTCCTGACTGCGGCTGAAATGGGCGCGTCCGAGAGATTCTCCACCGTCGAAGTCAAAGAGGAAAACCTCCTGAACGGCGACATGGAAGACCTCATCATCGACGGCGTCACCGATGTCCTGCACAAGCTCCCGAAAATGCCGCCCGCCGTGCTCGTCTACACCAGCTGCGTCCACCACTTTTCCGGATGCGACCTCGATCTCTGCTACCGCGTGCTCCGCGAACGCTTCCCTGACGTGGATTTCACCGACTGCTACATGAATCCGATCATGCGCAAAAGCGGACTCACGCCCGATCAGCTCATGCGGAAACAGCTGTACAGCCTGCTGAAGCCCCGCGAAAAGAATCCGAAGGCCGCCGCCATTCTCGGAAACGACTTCGCAATGAACGAAAACTCCGAGCTTGTGAAACTCATCCGCGGCGCCGGATACACGCTGTACGAGATCCAGAACTGCAAAACATACGAAGAATACCAGAAAATCGCGGAAGCGTCGGTGTACATCACCACCTATCCGTCCGCAAAAGCCGGCGGGGATGCCCTTGCCGAACGTCTCGGTGGGACGCACATCCACCTGCCGTACTCCCTCGATTTTGACGAGATTGACGAAAACCTCGCAAAGCTCGCACAAGTGCTCGGCGTCAACGCTCCCGATACCGCCGGACTGCGCGAATCCTGCACCGCCGCACTGAAAGCTGCACGGGAGACGATCACGGAGAACATCACAATCGACTACACCGTATGCCCCCGTCCGATGGGGATGGCACGGCTTCTCGCGGAACACGGTTTTGCCGTCACGCGGGTCTACGCCGACAGCTTCACGGGATTCGACAAACCGGACTTTAATATAATGAAGGAAAAATTTCCCGATCTGCTCCTCTCGCCCACCGTGCACGCGTCGATGCGGTTCCACAAATCGGAGGAAAACGTCCTCGCCGTCGGTCAGAAAGCCGCGTATTTCAGCGGAACCGAGCATTTCGTGAACATCGTCGAGGGCGGCGGTCACTGGGGATACGAGGCTGTTCTCGCGCTCTGTGACGACATGACCAACGCTCACAACCACACAAAACCGATGCGCGAGCTGATCGCGGTCAAGGGAATGGGGTGCTCCTGCGTATGAAACAGACTTCCGGAATTCTTTCAACCTACTCCGCCGACGTGTTCGGGGTTTGCTCTGCCCTCTTTGAGCTCGGCGGCATGACCGTGATGCACGACGCGTCCGGATGCAATTCGACCTACCCGACACACGACGAGCCCCGCTGGATGGACATGGATTCGATGGTGTACATCTCCGCGCTCTCGGACATGGAAGCGATCATGGGCGACGACTCCAAGCTGATTTCGGACATCGTCACCGCCGCAGAGGAGCTTCATCCGAAATTCATCACCGTCGCCGGAACACCCATCCCCGCCATGACCGGGTTTGACTACGAAGCATGCGCCGCCATGATCGAAGCGCAGACGGGCATTCCCGCACTCGGCATCGCGACAACCGGCATGAACTCCTACATCCACGGCGCGTCGATGGCGTATCTCACATTCGCGAAGCGCTTCGTGTGCCGGAATGTGCCCAAAACCGCGTCCCCGTCCGTGAATATTCTCGGCATGACCCCGCTCGATTTTTCCGTCACCGGGGAATCCGACGCCGTCGTACGGTTCTGCCGCAATGCGGGATTTGCCGTCAACGCCAACTTCTCGATGGGATGCACGTTTGACGAGCTTGTCAATTCCGCCGCGGCGCATGTGAATCTTGTGGTGTCTTCCGCCGGACTCGCACTTGCAGAATGGATGGAGGAAGAGCTCGGCATCCCGTACGTCATCGGCACTCCCGTCGCGGGCGCGTATGCCGGAATCCTCGCCGATGCTCTCCGTGACGCATGCGATACGAAACAATCCCGACTCTGCGCCCGTCACACCGGTGAATCCGGCGATATCGTCATCATCGGCGAAAACGTCCGCTCTGCCGCACTTGCCGAAGCCCTGACGGAGCTGACCGGACGCAGATGCCGCGTAGTCTCCTCCGTTTCGGAAACACCGCTCCGCGAAGGCGACGTTTACGCTCCGTGGGAGGACGACGTCACCGAGGCGGTACAGAACGCCGGAGTTGTCATCGCCGATCCCCTGTTCCGTCCCGTTGTCCCGGCAAATGCGGCGTTCATTCCCAGTCCCCACGAAGCCTGCTCCGGCAGAATCTGGCGGGACGACATCATCAACCCTGCCGATTCCATCGAAACCATCCTTGCCCAACTTTAAACTTTAACATATAAGGAGAACCTGACATGAAAAAGTTCACAAAAATCCTCGCACTCATTCTCGCACTCTGCACAATGCTCCCGCTGACCGGATGCGGCGTCACTCCCGTTCAGGACGGCACGCGCACCATCACCGACCACGCAGGCAACGAAGTCCGAATCCCGGATGAAATCGATTCCATCGTGTGCACCGACCTGCTTCCCCTGCCGTCCGTGCTGACCGTGTTCTTCGACTCCGCCGACAAGATCAAGGGTATCGCGCCCAACTCCATGACTGCGGCGAAAAACGGTCTGCTGGGTGAAATCTATCCCGAAATCCTCAATGCTGAAACCGGATTCATGTCCGGCTCGTCCGTGAACGTGGAAGAGCTCATGAAGCTCGAACCCGACGTGGTCTTTTACAGCGCGTCCAATCCCGATCTCGGCACCGTGCTCACTTCGGCAGGCTTCAACGCCGTGGCGCTGTCCGTGAACAAGTGGCAGTACAACGCCATCGAGACGCTGAACAACTGGATTTCCCTGCTCTCCCAGATCTTCCCGGACAACGACAAGACTGAAATCGTGGCAAAATACTCCGAGGAAACCTACAACCTCGTGCAGGAACGGGTGAAAGACCTCGCCGATTCCGAGCGTCAGCGCGCGTTCTTCCTCTTCAAGTATGACGAAACCATGCTCCAGACCTCCGGCTCCAGCTTCTTCGGACACTGGTGGGCTGAGGCAATCGGTGCGGTGAACGTTGCGGCTGAGCTGACCTCGGACAACGCCGTCGCCGTGAACATGGAACAGGTCTACGCATGGAACCCGTCCCTCATTTTCATCACCAACTTCACTTCCGCAATGCCGGATGATCTCAAAAACAACGCCATCGGCAGCGACAACTGGAACGCCGTGGACGCCGTTATCGACGGAAACGTACACAAGATGCCCCTCGGCATGTACCGCAGCTATACGCCCGGAGTTGACACGCCGATCACGCTCCTGTGGCTCGCGAAAGCGGCTTATCCCGAACTGTTCGCGGATATCGACATCACGGCAAAGACCGTGGAATATTATGAAGAAGTTTTCGGAGTCAAGCTGACCGAAGCGCAGGCGGCGTCCATTTTCGCACCGTCCGCTGATGCAGGCAAGGGCTTCGCAAAATAAGGAGGATTTATGTCACTGAACAACACACCCTCGGGGGAACGCATACACATCGGCTTCTTCGGCATGCGCAACGCCGGTAAATCGAGCGTCGTCAATGCCGTGACGGGGCAGGAATTGTCCGTTGTCTCCGACGTCAAGGGCACAACGACGGACCCCGTGAAAAAAGCCATGGAGCTTCTGCCGATCGGTCCCGTGGTCATCATCGACACGCCCGGCATGGACGACGAGGGTGATCTCGGGGAACTTCGGGTGCAGAAAGCCCGCCGGATGCTTGCCGAGACCGCGATTGCCGTGCTGGTTGTCGACGGAACGGTGGGACTCTCCGACGGGGACCGGATGCTGCTGGATCTCTTCAAAGAAAAAAAGCTCCCGTACGTCATCGCGTACAACAAATCCGATCTCGACGGCTTCACTGTTTCCGACGACGGCATTGCCGTAAGTGCGGCGACGGGTGAGGGCATCACGGAACTGAAGGAAAAAATCGGCTCTTTCGCGAAAAAGATGCAGAACGACAAAAAAATCGTCTCCGATCTGCTTGAGCCGGGCGATCTTGTGGTTCTTGTCATTCCGATTGACGACGCTGCCCCGAAAGGACGGCTGATCCTGCCCCAGCAGCAGACGCTCCGCGACGTTCTCGATGCGCACTGCACCGTGGTGTGTTGTCAGGATACCGAGCTGAAAGAGACCCTCGCAAGTCTCGCGAAGAAGCCGAAGCTCGTCATCACCGATTCGCAGGCGTTCGGCAGAGTTTCGAAGGATACCCCGGACGACATTCTCCTGACCTCGTTCTCCATCCTGTTCGCGCGGTACAAAGGAGACCTCGCGGAGCTGGTGCGCGGTGCGGCGATGCTCTCGAAGATTCAGGCGGGTGACCGTGTCCTCATTTCCGAGGGATGCACCCACCACCGTCAGTGCGGCGACATCGGCACGGTGAAAATGCCCGCGTGGATTGAGAAATTCACCGGCGTCAAGCCCGAGTACACCTTCACCTCCGGCGGCGAGTTCCCGGAAGATCTGTCGGAGTACAAGGTCTGCGTACACTGCGGCGGCTGTATGCTGAACGAGCAGGAAATGGGCTGGCGCATCACCCACGCGAAGGAGTCCGGCACACCGATCGTGAACTACGGCATCGCCATCGCACAGATGCACGGAATCCTCCGCCGCAGCCTTGAGCCGTTCCCGGAAATCCTTGCGATTTTAGAAGAATAACAAAAAAATGCAGTTTGACAATCGCGTCAGGCTGCATTTTTTATTTGATTGACATGGAAATTCCGTAGGGGACGGTGCCCCCGACGTCCCGGGACAAGGTTTTCTGCATTTCTGTCGGTTCATTTTCCGATCAGCTCCAGCAATTCCTCACCCGTCACATCGTCCGTGATCGTGTACCGTCCGAGACCGAGCAGGCTCTGCGGCAGTCCCCGTACGATTGTGTTCCCGCGGTATTCCGTCGAAAACGTGACGGTGATGCCGGTTTCCGCAAATACCGCCGCGGCTTCGTCCGTGAGGATTCCGCCGGGATAGGCGAGCGCGAAGATTTCCTCACCTGCCGCCGTCTCCAGCTGTGCGATGCTTTCGGCGATATCCTCCCGGAGCGCGGCGATGTAGTCCTCCTCGGATTCCCCGTCGATCCGGCTGACCGAGGTGCGTGCTGTACCGTCTTCAAACTGCGCCGCCTGATGCATGTCAAACGTGTGACTCTGTACATCCATGACGCCGGAGCGAACCATTTCCCGTGCCTCGTCCGCGCCGAAATGCGGGATGATTGCTTCGCCGGTGTCCTTGTAGACGTCCGAGCCGAAGGTTGAGCCGATGCAGAACACCGTGCCGTGCATTCCAAGCTCCGCGAGAATCGGGTATGCGTAGTCATAAACGGACGTATATCCGTCGTCAAACGTAATCAGCACCGGCTTCTCAGGCAGATCCGCGCCGGATTTCACGTAATTCACCAGATCCTCCGGTGTGATCGCCGTAAATCCCGCGTCGGAAAGCGCCGTCATGTGTTCACGGAAGGTGTCCGGCGTGACGATCATGTCGTTCGATGCGTCCCCGTCGAGATGGTGGTACATCAGAACGGGCACATCCGCCGAAATTCCGTCATCCGACAGCGCGGTACGATTGAGATAATTCGCAAAATACCGATCCGCGTTCTCTGCCGTCACGTACCAGCCGAAGTCCTCGGGGATGTACACATCCGTGTTCCCTGCGATTCTTGCGGCAGCCATATCGCCGACGGCGTTGCGGAAGTGGGTGGCATCGTAGAAATACCGCGGCTCAAAGCTCACGGAGGAGTACGAAAAATCCCAGAAGTCCGTCACCTCCGCCAGTGCCCGGTAGAACGCCGTCACCTCCGCGGGATCGAAGTAGTCAAAATAATCCGCATACACCGGAGCCGTCACAACCGTCAGCTTCACTCCGGCGTTCTCACACAGGGAAACAATCCGACGCACGGACTCAATGCAGTCTTCGGCATGCGGGAGTGTATAGCCGGAGCGCGCCGGATAGTCCGCAAACACCGGATACGCCTCAAGATACGCACCCATGTCCCCGATCGGCTCGATATCGCGTTTCCGCTTGTCGTATTCCCCGGTCACCGGGTCGAACACATCAAACGACTGTGAAAGCCATGTGTCGTCCGTGAGCGCCTTCAGCTTCGCCGCACCGTATTCGGGACTGGCAAACAGAAACCGCGCATAGTACGGCAGCGGAATCGATCCGTCAACAGCGGCGGGCATGGAGTGGGTGTAGGCGTTGGATTCCTCATCGTAAACCGCACCGTTGTCGAGATACACGTTGAGGACGATATTCTCCGGCGAATCGTGCGCAATCAGGTACGCAATCATCTCCTCGGAGTCGAGCATATCCGCGCCGTAGACGATCATGTTGTAGAAATTCCCGCCGTACGGCCCGCTGAAATCGTCGGCTGTGAACGCGGACGTGGACGAGCACCCGATGATATAGGAATCGTATTCGTCAAAGTGATCTTTCAGATAGGAAAACTTCGCCGTGCGCGGGTTGTTCGTCATGTTATAGCCCCACCAGTCAAGGACGGGATCGCCGAACACCCCGAACGGGTCGGTCAGGATATTGAAGCCCGCCAGAACCGCGGCAATGCCGAGCACGGTCAGGAAGAAGAGGATGAGCCATTTTTTTGATGTCATAACTCCTCCTTAAAACTGTCCGTAGATAAACGCGGACGAGATATAACTGCCGCGGAAGATGCCGAGGAGCAGAATCACCAGCAGCAGCGCGGTCACGGCAAGCCACTGCACAATTCCGTTCTGCTTAGCGAGCATTTCTCTCACGGAACCGTGGTGCTCTTCGTACCATTCCACAGCCAGCATCACAGCGACCGACACCGCAATCACGGCGTAGTCACCTCCGGTCAGACCGAAGTTCAGCATGGTGCCGTTCCAGAGATCGGAAATCCTCGCCGAAAACGGATTGAACGTGTGTATGATGAGCGAAAGACCGACCAGAAGCCGGGGCGAGCGGGTGATGTATCTGCCGAGGAAGACGAGGAACCACGTCCGCGCCGTGCAGAAGAGCTTCCACCATGCTCCGTCTTCGCGGATTCCGAGCTTCTTTTTCCATGTGTCGTACACATTCGTCAGGAGAATGGACGAGGTGATAATCGCGCCGTTCCAGAAGCCGTAGGCAATGTAGCGGAAGTTCGCGCCGTGCCAGATGCCGATGATGAGATACACAATGAACGTCGCGGCGGAGGTGGGCAGAATCTTCCCGAGCTTGCCGCCGAATTTTCTGCGCGACCATTTGCCGAGCTTTCCGAACGCCGGCGAGAGCGAGATCGGATAGAACACGTAGTCCCGCATCCAGCCGCCGAGGGTGATGTGCCACCGTCTCCAGTATTCGGCGAGATCCCGCGCAAAAATCGGACGGCGGAAGTTTTCCTCAACCGTGATGCCGAAGAGCTGTGCCGAGCCGATGGTGATATCGATTCCGCCAGAGAAGTCGCAGTAGAGATTGATGCAGTAGAAGAGAATCGCGGCGGCAGTCACCGTTCCGCTGTACGAAGCATAGTCCGCAAAAAAAGCGGAAACCACCGCACCCGCACGGTCTGCAATCACCATTTTCTTGAAATATCCCCAGAGAATCCGGAGAATCCCGTCGCGGAGGCTGTCCGTGTTCAGGTCATTCCCTGCCATGAGCTGGGGTGCGAGCTTGTCATACCGCGAAATCGGACCCTGCACCATCTGCGGGAAGAACGACACAAACAGCGCAAACTTCGCGATATTCCGCTGTGCCGGATATTTCCCGCGGTAGCAGTCGATGACATACCCGACGGACTGGAAAAGGAAGAACGATACGCCGACGGGCATGACAAAACCGGGAAAGACAGGATCCCATAAAATCCCGAATTTCCCGAGCAGTCCCGAGAGCGTTCCCACAGTGAAGTCAAGGTATTTGAGCATCCACAGCATGCCGAAGTTGAGAATCAGCGTCACGGCGACGAGGGCCTGCTTGTACTTTTTGATCCGCTCAAGCGCGGGTTTGTCCTCCTTCGGCACATCCTTCCGCCGGGCGTTGAGGGAATCCAGCAGAAGTCCCGCCGCCCATGATGTCACAACCGTGAACGCGAGACATGCCATAGCCTTCACGCCGCCGGAGAGATAGTACTCCAGACTGAACAGCAGAAGGACAATCCACCGGAAGCGCTTCGGCGTGAAATAGTACCCCAGCACCGACGCCGCCAGAAATCCGGCAAACGCAAACGAAATATACGACATTACAGCTTCGATTCAATCATCGCGAGCATCGCGTCGGCGGAGTTGAAGTTCTCCGGGAGCAGGTCGTCCACGGTGATCTCCACATCAAATTCCGCCTTGATCTCGTTCACGATCTGCACGATGTCGAGGGATTCGATGATCCCGTCGTCGATGAGCGCCTCTTCGGTTTCAAAATCCACATCGGGACAGATGTCCTCGAGAATGGCAAGCAGTTTTTTCTTGTTCATGATAATTTTCCTTTGATTGAATTATTTTTGGATTATCAGCACCGCCGACTTCATTCCGTCCGCGCGGTAGCCGTGTTTTTCGTAGGTTTTCTTCGCCGCGTCGTTGTCGTCCCGCACCCATACGGTGGATTTTTTCGCCCCGCAGAGTCCGAGATACGCCCGAACGAGCGCACTTCCGATGCCGCGATTGCGGTGTGCTTCTTCCACGGCGAGGTGGCGCAGTTCCGTTCCTGCCTTGCCTTCGGTGAAGTGGAGCAGTCCGGCGCATGCGTCATCAGTCAGAATATGCCCCGCACGGATCTCGTCGGAAAGCTCCGCATCGGTCGGAATGCATCCGGCAAGCGGGTGAAAATTCTCCCGGAAGAGGATTTTCAGCTTCTCCGTGGCGTCCGCTGATGCCCGCACGGCGTTGGAGTCCGCATAAACTTCACTTCCCCGGCGCGTCATACGGATTCGCTGAAACAGCGGCGCAAACCCGGCATCCGTAAACCCGCGCACAGCGTTTTTGGCAGCTTCATCCCGGTCGCGGTACGGTATCTCGAGCACCGCCGGAGCCGGAATCTCGCATGTCACAGGCGCGGCAGGATCGGCGAGATAGAAGTACGTCCGAAAGTAAGTCTCCCGCTTGCGGAAAATCAGGATGCCGCCGTCCCACGCTTCGGTGAAAATCTCGCCGGATACAACAGCACGCTCCGTTTCGTCAGCAGGCAGGAAGAAATTTGTGCAGATCGCAGAAGATTTCGCTAAAATTTTGTTGATTCCGTCATTCAGCGCGGCGGTGGAGTCAATTTTCTTCACGGAAATACGCCTCCTTCAGCGCAGGACGGTCGATTTTGCCGTTCGCCGTCGCCGGGAATCTGTCGTACATCCGCCAAACATTCGGCATCATGTACTTCGGCAGACGGCTCTTCACAGCGGACAGGACATCCGCTTCGCTCATCTTCGTCAGCAGGCACGCCACGATCCGATCGTTTCCGGAATCGAAGAAGCACGCGCAGTCGCGGATTCCGTCCACGGCGTTCAGTGCGGTTTCAATCTCGCCCAGCTCAATGCGGTAGCCCATGTGCTTGATCTGTCCGTCGCGCCGGGAGAGATAGTACAGATTTCCGTCGTCCCCGCGCTTTGCGATGTCGCCCGTACGGTAGAGCCGGTCGGGATACGCGGGATTCATCGGATTCTGTACAAACGCGGCGGCGGTCTTTTCGTCGTCCCCGTAATACCCGAGCGCCAGTCCGATTCCGCGCACGCAGATCTCCCCGGGTTCCCCGTCGGGTACGGGCTTCAGATCGTCGCCGTGCAGGAACACCTCCATATTCCGGCACGCCTTCCCGATCGGCACGGGTTCCCCGTCGTCAAAATCCCGCTCGATTTTATACGCCGTGCAGTCCACTGTCACCTCGGTCGGGCCGTAGAGGTTGATGAATTCACACGCCGCCGTCGCTGTTTTCCAGAGATTCAGATGCTTCGCCTGAAGCGCTTCTCCGCCGAGGATGACATGGCGCACGCTGTCCAGACGTTTTTTCGCGAAAATTCCCGATTCCGCCGTCATCCGGAACGCAGAGGTCGCCCAGATCAGTCCGGTCACGCCGCGCTCGTTCAGATAATCCACGAGGAGCGTCGGGAACGAAAACAGCTTCTTCGGAAGGACATACGTCGTGCATCCCTGCGAGAGCGTCTGATAAAAATCCTTCACTGAAAGATCGAAGAAGAACGGCGCCTGATTGCCCAGAACCCACGTCTCATCAATCCCGCAGAACGCCGTCATCCAGTCGGTGAAATCGATCACGCTCCGGTGCGAAACGGGAATCCCCTTCGGAACCCCGGTCGAGCCGGATGTGAAAATCATGTAAGCCGGGTCGATATCGAGCACGTTTTCACGCCGCGCGGCAAGCAGATTTTCGTCCGCTGTCACGTTTTCCGCGTCTTCCACGGCGAGCGTGCCGGTCATGTCCGCGTATTTTGCGGCAATTTTCGCGTCATGCGCCGTGTACAGAAGGAGCGCGGGTCTGACTTTCGCGAGAATATCCCGCATTCTGTCCTCCGGCATTCTCGGGTCCAGCGGAACGTAACAGCATCCCGCCGCAAGACAGCCGACAATCCCCACCGCCGTCACAGCGGAACGGTCGGCAAGCACCGCGACCATCGAACGCACCGGACAACTCTTCGAAACGGCAGTTCCCACAGATTCCGCGGCAGTTTTCAGCGCACGGAACGAGAAAGAACGCGCGTCGTCGGCAAATGCGGTTTTCTCCGGCAGACGGGCGGCGGTATGGGTGAGATATTCGTACAGATTCAGCATGGCGGTACCTTCCGGCATATATTTAAAGTAGCAATCGGCAATATACGGCTGTATTATACCACACCGTGCGAAAAAAGTCAATCCACTTGACAGCCGGGGCGCGCGATGCTATAATGAAACTGCTATGAAGAAACAATTTTTACAGTTCATTCAAACAATTTCGCCGCGCGGACTCAGGCTGAAATCGTGTCTGACCGCGCTTCTCGGCAGTATGATTCTCGCCTTCGGGCTGTACAATATCCACGCGCTTTCCCACGTCACGGAGGGCGGCATTCTCGGACTGACTCTCTTTTTCGAGCACTGGTTCGGCATTTCTCCCGCCGTCTCCGGGCTGATTCTCAACACCGCGTGCTACCTCGTCGGATGGCGCGTGCTCGGTGCCGATTTCATCTGGTATTCCCTCATCTCCGGCGGCGGATTCTCGCTCTTCTACGCCATATTCGAGCAGTTCCCGCGGGTGTATCCCGGCATTGCGGATCATCCTTTCGCGGCGGCGATTGCGGGAGCGGTCTTCGTCGGTGTCGGCGTAGGTCTTTCCGTCCACGTGGGCGGTGCATCCGGCGGAGATGACGCGCTTGCCATGGCGATCGGGCATGTGACAAAAATTCCGATCCAGTGGATCTATCTCGTCTCCGACCTGACCGTGCTCGCGCTTTCCCTGACATACATTCCGCCAAAACGCATTCTGTACTCGCTCCTCACCGTCGTCCTGTCCGGTCAGATCATCGGATGGATACAGAAATTAAAAATTCCAAAACGGAGGTAACTATGGTTCGTCTTCCGCTTCTGAAAAACGAAATCGTCCGTCCGGCAGGGGATCCCGTGCTGTGCGATCTGCTCCGGTACCGCGCGTTCCGGGAGAATTACGGCAAGTCCCCGCTGACGGCAAAGGCTCACGCACTGGCATCCCTTCTGGAAAACTATCCCGCGTCCGTTTATCCGGATGACCGCATCATCGGCTCCCGCGCGGGCTGCTTCACATCGGATTACGATCCCGCGGAGCTGACCCGTGCACGCGACATCTGCGGAAATTACGGCTCCCTCCACTTCGGCACAAACAGCGACCACTTCGCGCCGGGTTATGCAGCATTCCTCGCCGACGGCATCCGCGGTACCCGGGAGAAAATCGAACAATCCCTCGCAAACCACGCGGATGAGCCCGAAAAAGTGGAGTTTCTCTCGGCCCAGCGGCTTGTGCTCGATGCGTTCTCGGTCTTCATCCGGCATCACGCGGACGCAGCACGGAGTCAGGCAGACGGAAACGATGAGCTGACCGCGGCTGCCGATGCGCTTGACAGCATTGCCGAAAACCCGCCGTCCACCTTCCGCGAAGCCTTAAATCTCGTATGGCTTGTGCATCTCGCGTTCCTGCTTCAGGGCAAGTACGCAATGGCGCTCGGACGGATCGACCAGTATCTCTATCCCTACTTCAAGCGCGACACGGAAGCCGGGATTCTGACCGCGGAGGATGCGGAGGATCTGCTTGCGTGCACGTTCATCAAAATCGGGGAAAGCCGGTTCTGGGGCGGTGACGATGTTGTAAATATATGCATCGGCGGTGTATGCCCGGACGGTTCCGAAGGGATCAACCCGCTCTCTTACTGCGTTCTGCATGCGGTGCGCGACTGCTTCATTCCCGGCCCGAATCTCTCCGCAAGACTCCACGAAGGCATGCCCGACGAGTTCCTCGACGAATGCCTCAGGGTCATCGGAACGGGTCTCGGCTATCCCGCGCTCATGAACGACGGCGTCAACATTCCCGCGCTGCTCCGGCACGGCTATTCCCTCGAGGACGCACGGGACTACTGCTTCGTCGGGTGCATCGAGAACTTCATCCCCGGCAAACAGCCCGCATGGTCGGACGGCAGATTCAACGTTCCACAGTACCTCGAAGCGGTCTTCTACGGCGGCAAAACCCCGCTCGATCCGCATTATTACGGCGTAAACTGCGGAAATCCCGACGAAATCCGCTCCATGGACGAGTTTATGGCGGCATTTGAGCGGCAGATCGACTTCGCGGCGGCGGAATACGTCTCCGTCTTCAACAACGACAACGGCAGAATCAACTACCGCAATTACGCCGAGCCGTTCCTGTCCCTCTTCTGCGACGACTGCATTTCCCACGGCATCGACATCAACTGCGGCGGTGCAAAATACCCGTCTGCGCACGGTGCGGGATGCATGGGAATCGCCACGACCGCTGACTCCCTCGCCGCCATCGAACGGGTTGTATTCGAAGAAAAGCACTGCACCCTGAGTGAACTGCGCGACGCAATGGCTGCGGATTTCGAAGGATACGAGGTGCTCCGTCAGCGGCTTCTTGCGGCTCCGAAGTACGGCAACGACGACGATTTTGTGGATAAATATGCAGTCTGGTACGTGGCGTATCTCGACAAAGTGTTCGCAAAATACCGCACCCGCGACAACGGCCCGTTCTACACCGCCATCGCGTCCAACGTCCAGAGCGTGTGGGCGGGACTCATCACCGGCGCAACTCCGGACGGACGGCACGCAAAACAGCCCCTCTCCGACGCCGCGTCTCCCACCTACGGCATGGATCAGAACGGCCCGACCGCGACCTTCCTTTCGATGTCCAAGCCCGACTACCGTCTCGTTTCCTGCGGCACGGTGCTCAATCAGAAATACACGCCCGACATGCTCCGCGATCCCGTGAAGCGTGAGGCACTGACCGCCGCGATCAAGGTCTACTTTGCCAAGGGCGGACAGGAGGTGCAGATCAACTGCGTCTCACGCGAAACCCTCCGCGACGCCATGGAGCACCCGGAAAACTACCGTTCGCTGGTCGTCCGCGTCTCCGGCTTCTCCGCCTACTTCACCCAGCTCGACCGCAAAGTGCAGGAGGACATTCTCCACCGCACCGAGCACGATGACATGTGAAGATGAAAGAATACGAAAACTCCGGCATGCTGTGAAAATCCACGGCGCACCGGAGTTTTTTGCTATATCGAGCCGACAGTGATGCCACATCGTCGGAATGTCCCGACGGGAGAATACCGTCAATACCATTAACAAGGAAAGCCTGATGTCCGCCAGCCTGACTCCACCCTTTGTCATTCAGAGGGCGAAAATCACCTGCAACCCAAGCCATACACAGAGCCCGAAGAATCCGTGCATGTACTGCTTGGTTCGTCATATGTCTGTGGTATTCTTACCTATTCAAGTGAAGGGTACTAACTAACGATTCTTTGAACAGTTTGCACGAATATTATTAATGCAAGTTGTTTGTTATAACAAAGTGAGTAACCTTCAGCCGAATACTCAAGACAACCACGGACATATTCCGATCCGAGCAGGACATGAACAGATTCTTCGGGCAAGACATTGGGCTTTTGTTTACAGGATAGCCCGCCCTCTGAATGACAAAGGGTGGCGTCAGGTTTGTTTACGGATGACCATTCCCTTATGTCAATGACACTGGGAATGCTGTCCTCTCCTGCGAAAGGATTAACCGGAATCCCGCCGCACCGCCGTCCGTTCATTCTGCATTATGAATTACCCGAAGATTCCCCAAATACCGTCAGGTAATAATCCTCGAGTGTAGGGGATGCGTGACGGGCGTTTTCCGCGGGCTTTTCATGGGACAGAACGCGCAGGAGCACATCCGACGTCACTTCATCCCGCGTGATGGCGACGACGCGGCACGTTTCCTGCATCCGGCTCACGTCCTCCTGTGCGCAGGGCACGATCCACACGTCCCCGTCGATTTTCTTCGTCAGCTCATGCGGCGGAGCCGAGTCCACGATCACGCCCTTTTTCAGCATGATGACGTCGCGGGCGATGAACTCGATATCGGGCACCACATGGGTCGCGATGATGACGATCTTGCCGAGCGCGAGTTTGGAGATGAAATTCCGCACAGCGATGCGCTGCTTCGGGTCAAGTCCCGCGGTCGGCTCGTCGAGGATGAGGATTTCCGGATCCCCAAGCACCGCCTGCGCGAGAGTGAGTCTCTGCTTCATACCGCCCGAGAGCGCACCGATTTTCCGCTTCGGCACGTCGTCCAGCTCCACGGCGGCGAGAATTTCCGGAATCTGCCGCGACGCTTCTGCTTTTGTCATGCCTTTGAGCGATGCCATGTACCACAGAAACCGCTCCACGGTGAAATTCGGGTAGAGCCCCGGGTACTGCGGCATGAATCCGAGCTTTTCGCGGAACCGCACACCCATCTCGAGCGTGTTTTCGGTCTTTCCCGCGTCGTCAGTGTACAGAACAGCACCGGAATCCGCCTTGAGATTGTCCGTCAGGATGTTCATCAGCGTGGATTTTCCCGATCCGTTCGGCCCGAGCAGTGCGTAGATCCCCGGCGTCAGTTCCGCTGTAAACGCATTGAGCGCGAGGTTCGTTCCGTAGGATTTCGTGATTTTGTCGATTGTCAGTTTCATGATATTACCTCGATCACCATAGTTTCTCCGGTTGTGAGATCAATCCGGAGCATTGTACAGGTCTCCTTCCCGTTGATTGCCATGGAAGAAACGGAGTCGCCGTCCCTGTAAATCCCGTCACCGTCCGCGTCCGTCCATTGCACGTAACCGCAGTACATGTAGTTCCCTTCGACGATCATTCCGACCGGACGCGTCCCGGCAAGCTCGCCCTCAAAGGTGAATACCGCCGTGTCCTCCGAGCCGTCATGCCTGCACCGGTGGATTTCCCCGCCGCTCAGCACAACTTCATTCCCAGCGTAGCCGTAGATTTCCGCCTTGCCGAGCACAACCTCGCCGCCGGTTTCGTAGGTGAGCCAGTTTTCCGTCAGGCAGAAGTCCGTCACGCCGCCGTCAGTGAGAAGTTCTGCCTCACCTCCGTCGATCGGAGTTCGCAGGAGACATCCGTCGTTTCTGTAATACAGGTACTCGCCGTCCGTGCGGATTCCGTCAGCTTCCGTCCTGCCGAGCGGTGCATGCTCACGCCGGTCTTCCCCGTCCATGTTCAGCGAGAAAATCCCGAGCGCGTCCTGAAAATACAGCCTCTCTCCGAGCACGAAGCAGGGATAGCTGTCCTCAACCGGAACCGCGTTTCCGTCGTCATCCGTTCCCGCACCGAACCACTCCCGCTCGCCGGTCGACAGCTCCATGCGCATCAGACCCCATTCTGATTCGTCGGTTTCCGCATCGTACACCTGACCGTTGTAGTAGCGGTAGTCCCCGATGTACAGCTCCGGCATAAATCCCGCCGTGTTTCCGTACGATTCGAGAACGCGGATTTTCTGCTTCTCCGTGTCGTACAGCACAAAATCGTTGAAGTGTTCCACATCGATCAGCATTCCCGTCGCCGACAGATTCATCGAGCCGAACTGCCGGTAGAAGCACAGCTCGCCGTCCGCGGTGATGTAGAATTGCAGCCGGAGACCGTAGAGCGGACATTCTTCCGTGTCGTGCATGCACAATGGATCCTGACACATGCAGGTGACGTTGCCGGTTTTTACGTTGTACCGGTACACCGGCTGCTTATCCCCCGGCATGATGTAGATATACCCGCCGTGATACAGCATGTCGTCATTGGACTGCGCATTTCCCGGAGGTATGCTGTCGTCCGATTCGGTATAGGTAAACGGGACAGCCGGCACCGCATCCGTTTCATCCGCTGGGAGATACACCGGAGAGGAGCATCCCGCCGTCAGCAGTCCTGCCAGAAGCACCGCCGCCGCTGTTTTTGTAATGTTCATTTTACTCATATCATACCTCAGTTTCTCCGTTCTGTCAAGCGGATCAGGCATTCGGATGCACCATCCAGTCCCCGGTGTGCGCGTCCACGACGATGATGCCGCCTCCGCCGCTGCGCCAGCGTGTGACTCCGTCTTCTTCCGTCCAGATGCCGTATCCGAGAACGATTTTCCCGTCAACATAGTCCGCCTTTCTCAGTCCGATCACGTAGTCGTCCAGTTCTGCAAAAACCTTCACCGTTTCCGTCTCCGGGTCGGCAATCCACAGGGTACTTCCGCAGGTGTTGTAAATCTCCTCTTCCAGGAATACATCATAACCGACGGAAACGGGCTTTTCCTCACGCCTCAGAAAGAAAATTTTTCCGCCGGACACCGTATAATCCGCGACATTTTCCACCAGAGCCTCCGGTTTCGCGGGATAACTGCCGTCGAGCGCGATGCGGTACAGGATTTTGTTCTGCAAGAAGTACAGCCACTCTCCCGCAACGCGGTAATCCGATGCATACAAGTCCTCTGCGATCACGACCGGCTCCTCCTTGAATTCCTTATCCTGAAGATAGAACGACACGGCATACCCGCCGGCGGTTTTCTGCTCCGCGTAATACCAGAAGCGGTTTCCCTCCGCAAACGGCATGGTGTTCACAGGCATCACGGTCGGCTCATCGAAATTTTGCTCCGTCATGCTCACACAATAGTCGTCGATGCCATCGTCGGTCACGGAGGAAATCCGCCAGCAGTACCCGAACCGGAACGCCGTTGTCCACATGCTGTCCATTCCATCCCGGTAAACGTGCAGTGTCCGTGCCTGCATCCCGGCGATATCGTACACGCAGACATGCGCTTCCTCACCGTCATCCGTCCGGATATTCTTACAGAAGTAAATCAGTCCCTTTTCCGCGTCGACCTCAAAATTGAGCACATCGGCGAAGGTACAGCCGGACTCCGTCGAATGGTCGCACAGGGGATCGGCGCAGAGCGTGGTGACGTTCCCCGTTTCGAGATTCTGCCGGGTCAGCGTTGTCACAACATCATACTCCCGGCTCACGATGTTCCGGCTGTACAGATACTGCACGTCGGATGCTCCGTTGTTCCCGCGGCAGGACGTCAGTAGAATCAGCGCAGTCAGCAGTACAAGCAGTTTTTTCATGTCAGTTCACCTCATCGATCGTTCCGGCAATCGTCACTGTGCCGTCATCGTTCAGCGTCAGCTTGTATATCGTGTTGTCTCTCACGCCGGTTTCCAGATATTCCACATAATCAACCAGCCGCGCGAGGGCGTATCCGGCTGAGTAACCGAGAAAGTCAATATGCCGATCTGTTGTCCACGACTGTTTCTCACCGGTCACGGGATCAAGCCGGATAAGCTCGCCGGTATCACGGTCGTAAATATCCATCATTTCAATCTCGTTCCCGCGTCCGGTAGGCAGTTCCGCCGTTCCGTAATACGTCAGACTTGCCGGTGAAATCCACAATGCTCCGCCGGAGAATCGCGCATTCCACACATCCTGTGCAATCAGGGTAAATCCGCCGCTGTCTTCATACCGGTAAATGTCCGTGGAGACAAATTCTGTCCCGGCAGAATCCGTACGCACCGTCCCGTCACAGAAGAAATACACCGTATCCTCCTGCACGCATACCTGCTGTACCCGTTTTCCCTCCGGCGCCGCAGTCTCCGTGATTCCGGTTTCCATATCCACTATCTCACAGGCTCCGTCGCCGGCGGTATCACTCAGGTAAATCCGGCTCCCGCTGACAGCAATGCTGACGGACACCGGAATATCCCGCTCCAGCACCTCTTCCGGCTTGCCTCCCGTCTTCTTTACACGCATCAGGCGGAATACCTCATCGGTCCGGGCATCGGCGTCCAGATAATGGTTCTGCTTGAAGTAGACATAATCACCCGACAGCATAAACGGCAGTCCCGTAAGCTGACCCAAAGACTCAAACTCTGCAATCTTCCGCATTTCCGATTCCAGCGGCAGGAAGGAGTAAATCGTCCGGAACTGTGCGCTGCTGCCCGTCTCATTCAGAAGCTCGATCCCCGGACGAATATCGTTGACGTACATAAAAATCCGCTCGCCGTCGGTCTGGTAATATTCCTGCGCCGCGAACCACGGACTTTCCGGGCATGTCGAATCATAATCGTCATGAGAGCAAAGCGGATCGCGGCAAAGGCTGATGACCGTATCCAGCGCACCGTTGAGCACTATATCTCTGTC
>JAFUQY010000034.1 GCA_017472105.1 Clostridia bacterium
AATCGTGACGGATGAGGCGAGAACCTTCCCATCCGGCGAGAACCTTCCCATCCGGCGAGAACCTTCCCGTGCGGCGAGAACCCGGATGAGGCGTGTGATAAGACTGCGGTACATGCACACCTCCCTATTGACAACCGCACACATCTGTGATATACTGTATATATACACCTGCAAATCACATCACAACACAACACAGGAGGAACCCCACATGAAACAGAACGAAGGAAAACTGCCGCGCATTCCCGACGCGGAGCTGGATGTCATGCTCATTCTCTGGGAAAACGAAAAGGACGGCGTCTATCAGCCCTCGCGGATTCTTGACGTTTACCGCGGCATGCAGAAGGTACGCCCGTGCACCCGTTCCGCGATCCACAGCCTCATCGAACGGCTCAGCACGCGCGGATACGTCAGAATCGACATGATTACCGACGGCCCCATCCCGTATAAGCTCCTCACGCCCCTTGTTTCCGAGGCGGAATACCGCGAAGCCGAAAGCGAAAACTTCGTCGGAAAGGTCTGCCGCGGAAGCTGGAAAACGCTCATCGCGACTCTTGTCGATAACGGCACCATAGGCGACGGGGACATCGACGAAATCGAACGTCTCCTGAAGGGCGGTGAACGGGATTGACCCGACTCCTGTTGTCCGCAGCGGAGATTACCGTGTCCATGACCGCAGTGATTTTTCTGCTGCTCATGCTGAACCGGGCAGCAGGTGCGCGATTTACCGCGAAATGCCGTTACATTCTCTGGTGCGTCGTCATTTTACGGCTGGCAATCCCGGTCGGCGCACCGTTTTCCGCATCCCTCATCCGGGTGGAAGTCCCCGATCCCGCCGTCATCACGGTCGATGCGGATTCCGCCGCGGAGCCGGAGTTATCATCTGCTCCCGATCCGGTGACGGAAACCTCCGCTGTGCCGGAAAAAACCTCCATGACGGAAACCGGATTTACCCAGGCAGAACCGGATGCATCGTCTCATGTGAAGCCTGCTGAAACCGTGAGCACACCATTGAGGGAACCCGAACCTGCTGAAACCGAAGGGGAACCCGTGTCCGTTCCGGTATCCATGCCTGCCGAAACCGAAGACGGCATCGGATTCACACCCGCGCGGGACATGCTCGTGCCGGAAATGCCGGAAGTGACCGCGAAAAGACCCGTGAACCTGCCGGATACCGGGACCTTGCTCGATCTCAGCACGATCGTATGGCTGACGGGAGCGGCGGGATTTTTCCTCACGCACTGGATTCAGCATGCCGTCACCGTCGCGTCCCTGCGCAGAAGCCGCCGCACCGTGTCCCGCGAAATGCACGGGATGTACGGTGAGATGTGCTCGCTCTGCCGTGTGAAGAAACGTCCGAACCTGTACGCGAGCGCGGAAATCACCAGCCCGATCCTCTTCGGGTACTTCCGTCCGTGCATTCTGCTCCCGCTGAACGTGAACGATCCCGAAAAAGCGGCGGGCATTCTCCGGCATGAGCTGACGCACTGGAAACGCGGGGACTTGTGGATCAAGCTCGCGTGCCTGACTGCGCAGTCGATTCACTGGTTCAATCCGATGGTGCATCTTGCCGCCGGACGGTGCGCGCGCGAAATGGAGCTGTCGTGCGACGAAGCGGTTCTGGACGGACTCGGCGAGCGGGAACGTCAGGCGTACGGGCTCATCATGCTCGACGTCGTGCGCTTCTGCCGGAGCCGACAGACCGGACTCACCACGCAGTTCAATCCGAAGCGGAGCGTCGTGCGGGAACGGTTTGAAAACATCCTCGACATGCGGCGCAAAAACCGGGGCCCGGCTCTGATCGCGATGGTCACCGCCGTGTGCCTCTGCGTCCCGATGATCGTCTCGTGCACGGTGCGGAGCGAAGCGGATTTTACACCCGACGCGGTGAATCCTGCCGAACCTGCCGCTGAGAAAACCATCGGAACCCACATGCCCGCCGGGGAAGAACGCGTTGTCCTCGGTGCGGCATACAAGAAAGCAAAAACAGCCGCCGAAGCCGGTCAGAAGATGCTTGACACATGCCGCATCGAATACGGTGATTTTCTCGACACCGTCGCGGCGTACGGCAAGAGCATGGAGAAGCTGAACGTGCCGGCGGCGATATCCGATGACGCAGATCAGCAGCGCGAAACGGCGGAAAAGGCACGGCTCCTGCGCGCGGAAATCAACCGGAGCATCGCGTACCTGAACGAAACCGTACCGGGTGCGCTGTTTGCAAACGACGGGCTGACCGTGACCCTGCCTGCGGATGTGCTCGGACGCGCCGTGATGCTTCCCGGGGACGGGGATTCCGTTTTCGCCGTCGGGTACAGCTATGACGCCGATGAGAACGCTGTGCGCGAGATTTTCCGGATCGAGCGTTACCCTGCCGACGGGCTGACTCCGGTGAATCCGGATGCCGACATGTTCTATTTTGCATGGGACGGCTGGTATTTCTACGCCCTCACCCACCCGTGGTACGTGCAGAATGAGCTCCGCGACGCGTGCTTTGCGCATATCCGGTCGAATTTCGTCCTCGCCAACGACGGGGTCTACGCCATGTCCGACAGCCGCGTGCGAACGATCACGGATACGCTTGCGTCCGCGTCGTACGAAACCTGCCTTGAAAACATGAAAAGCGGCATCTGGGCGCCGTCCGTGGTGATTCATTCCGACGTCGTCCGTTCCATGAGCGCGAAGCTCGTCAACCGCGTCATCGAATACCTCGGAGACGGCAAACCGGTCGGCGGCATCACCGTCACGGGCGCACAGCTCGACGGCGTCACGTCGGAAAGCATCACGCTGACCCTGCCGGAAGGAGCCGGGCTGCCCGAACCCGTTTCCGCACAGGATGTGAATTCGTATTTCGTCCACAACCGCTATGACCCCGAAGACTGCTCCTGCCTGATCCCGATGGACGAGGAGTATGTGCTCAGCATCCGGTTCCTGTTCCGGGAAAACGCGCTCCGCATTACACGGATGGAGATTCTGCATCAGTCGGAGCTGCCCGCGCTTGACAGGAATACCCCGTCGGCTGAGCTGTACGCGATGTATCACGCAGGCAAGCTGACGCAGACGGAGCTTATCTCCTATCCCGCCGTGCACGCGGACATTTCCCGGATCGCGGAGGAAGTTTTCCTCGGGCTTGACGGGACTGCGCCGAAGATGAGCACGATCCGCGACT
>JAFUQY010000286.1 GCA_017472105.1 Clostridia bacterium
CTACTTTTCATCCAGTGCGCCTCTATCTGTTACAGAGTAAGTTTATCACAGTCCGGCTGTTTTGTCAAGGTATTCCGGCGACATTTTTCGCATATCTGTGCGGAATCTGCCAAAAAAAGGACTCCGCCCGTATCAGACGGAATCCTCGTGATTCAAAATGCCGTTCCCGTCCCATCATTCTGCCGCACCTCCGCGTTTTTACAGCACGGGAAACCGTTTGGCATCAGGAAACATGCTCGTCGAGGATGCCCTTGAGTGCGGACAGGGAGCTGGAATGACACCGCGCGATTTTCATGTCATGCCCCTTCGTTTCGCTCAGCGCGAGCTTCACCATTTTGTGCGACGTCGTGTTCGTGAAAAGCACCAGAAGATCCGGTCTGCCGATCTGTCCCTTCATGCCGTCGCGCATTTTGCAGAACACCTTCGCCCGACATTTGTACTCCGCGCACAGATCCTTGTACTGCCGCACCATGCATTCATTTCCGCCTACGATTACTACGCTCATATTCAGCCTCCGTTTTGGTTATTGTTTTCCGATTTCGTTTCCTATATACAGTTAGCCGAAACTAACCCGAAGTCAAATGTTATAGTTAGCATAAGCTAACCTGTTGGGCATATTATACAGGATCGGACGCATTTTGTCAATCCATTGCCGTGCTGTTTTTCTTTTTCGTCACAAATAATGATGTATTTGACATAAACCCGCATTATTTTACATTGTTTTTTATGGATTAAATACAAAAATCCGGTTATGCAGTATATCCCGCACAACCGGATCCGGTGCTGTGTGTTAACAATCAGCCGACCGCGTTGACGATCACGGAGACCGCCGCGGATGCAGTGAACACGTCGTATTCCTTCTCTTCCGTCTTCAGTCCGAGCTGTGTCTGCATGATGCCGGCGGAGTTGCGGTTTTCCCATGCAGCGTCAGCGTTCGCGCGGAGCCAGTCAAGGTATTCGCCATTGCCGGTCAGTGCCGCATAACGCCGGATGTAACGGGCAAGAATTCCCTTGAAGCCGGGCAGGTCGTTGCCGCTTTCTTCATTATTCATAATGCCGCCGTGATACATGTCATCCTTCACATACTTCGCCGCCATGTCAGCCGCGGTGCGGTAGTTTTCGTCGCCGGTCTTCTTCCACAGCATCAGTGCGGAGCCGATGAAGGTGCCCTGATTGTACGTGGACGACCATTTGTTGATCCTGCCGTCGAGATTGATTGCGTCGTAGACCTTGCCGGTGTCGGGCTCGAACATCATGCGGTAAGCCCAGTCGAAGCAGTATGCCGCCTTGTCCGCGTAGGATTCGTCCCCGGTCGCGTCAAAGAGGAACATCGCCGCAACGGCACCGGGACAATTGACGCAGGTATTCTTGCTCTGATTCTCGACGCGCCAGAACAGACCGCCGCCGAGCTCATCACTGACCGCTCTCGCGTAGGTTTTGTCGAAGTTGAGTTTTGCGGTGTCGAGGTACTTCCGCTCGCCGGTGTAAAGATACGCGCGGGTCAGAGCGATGGTGAGCCACATGATGTCGTCGTTGAAGGGGTTCCTGTGCCAGTCGTTGGTGTACGCGCGCTGGGTGAACTGATACATCTCCTCAAACTGCGCGAAGAGAGCCTTGTCCCCGGTCACTTCATAAAGGTCCTCGATGATTTCGAAAATTTCGGCGTAGTCCCAGAAGTCCGCCTTCCGGTATTCGCCGTTGTCATAATACGCCGCCTTGTGAGCCTGTACTGCCGCGTATGCAAGCTCTGTGCGCTGCTGTCCTGTCATGTGCAGTCCTCCGTGTGAGTGATTGATTTGATTCTATTGTATGCGATATTCACAAAAAAGTCAACAGCAGGACGGGATTTTCAGCGGAATTTGGTCTTTTCCCGGCGATTTTCAGCAATCCGCCGATTCATTAATTCTGTTTATCAACTACTTCCGCTCACCCGGTCGAGTTTGAGAGCTCCGCATCGGTGATTTCTGTCCATATTGCGGATTGAAAACCACGGATGAAAGTATTATAATGTACCATCGGCAGTTTTTTCGGATTTCTTCCGGAATCTGCCCGTCAACGAAATTACCCCATCCCAAGAAAGGAAACCACCATGTTCAAACGGCTTGCATCATGCGTGCGGGAATACAAAAAGCCCACCATCCTCACGCTGATCTTCATCATCGGCGAAGTTATCATCGAGACGTTCATCCCGTTCATCACCGCCGATCTTGTCAACCGCGTCAAGGCGGGAGTTGCCATGGAAGAGCTGCTCAAAACCGGATTATTCCTGGTTCTGATGGCGTGCCTCTCCCTCTCCTGCGGCGGCATTGCGGGATTCACCTGCGCGAAAGCGTCCGCGGGATTTGCGAAAAACCTCCGCGCCGACATCTTCCGCAGAATCCAGAGCTTCTCCTTTGAGAATATCGACAAATTCTCCTCCACATCTCTCGTGACGAGAATGACCACCGACGTTGCCAACGTGCAGATGTCCTACATGATGATTATCCGCACTGCTGTCCGCTCGCCTCTGATGTTCATTTTCTCCGTCATCATGGCGTACTACATGGGCGGCGCGCTGGCTACCTCCTTCGTCATCGTCATTCCGCTCCTGATTTTCGGACTGTTCACCGTCTCCCGCAAGGCGATGCCCGCGTTCCGTGCCGTATTCCGCAAGTACGACCGCCTGAACGAATCCATCGAGGAAAACGTCCGCGCAATGCGTGTCGTCAAGGGCTTCTCCCGCGAAGAGCACGAAAAGCAGAAGTTCGACGCGGCGGCTCATGATATCTGCAATGACTTCACCAAGGCAGAACGGATTGTCGCACTCAACTCTCCCCTGATGCAGATCTGCATGAATATCAACATGGTGTTCATCTTATACCTCGGCTCCAGACTCATCATCACCAACCAGGGCACCACCATCGACGTCGGTCAGATCTCCGCAATGCTCACCTACGGCATGTCCATTCTCATGTCGCTGAACATGCTCTCCATGATCTACGTCATCCTGACCATGTCCTCCGAATCCATGAAGCGTATCTACGAAGTCCTCGAGGAAGAACCCGCACTGACCTCTCCCGCATCCGCTGTGACCGAAGTCAGGGACGGTTCCATCGAGTTCACCGACGTTTCCTTCAAGTACTCCGCCGAGGCTGAAAAATACGCCCTCTCCGATATCGATCTCAGGATTGAATCCGGCATGACCGTCGGCATTCTCGGCGGCACCGGTTCGTCCAAGACCACGCTCGTCTCCCTCATTCCCCGTCTGTACGACGTGAGCGAGGGTGCGGTCAAGGTCGGCGGCAGAGATGTCCGTGAATACGATCTGACAACGCTCCGTGACGCCGTTGCCGTGGTGCTCCAGAAGAATCTGCTCTTCTCCGGCACGATCAAGGAAAACCTCCGCTGGGGCAATGAACACGCGACCGACGCCGAGCTGGAAGAAGCATGCAGACTCGCGCAGGCGGATGACTTCATCAGATCCTTCCCTGACGGCTATGACACCAAGATCGAGCAGGGCGGCACCAACGTCTCCGGCGGTCAGAAACAGCGTCTCTGCATTGCACGTGCGCTTCTGAAAAAGCCGAAGATCCTCATCCTCGACGACTCCACCTCCGCTGTGGACATGAAAACCGACGCCTTCATCCGTGCCGGCTTCAAGTCGTTCATTCCCGAAACCACAAAAATCATCATCGCTCAGCGTGTTGCCTCCGTGCAGGATGCGGATCTGATCCTCGTCATGGACAACGGCAGAATCTCCGCCATGGGCAAGCACGACGAGCTTCTGAAAACCAGCGAAATCTACCGCGAAGTCTATGACCAGCAGACCGGCGGAAAGGAGGACGACCATGAATAAGCAGGCACCCGCAAGAAAGATCAACTTTGCCACCCTCGGCAGAGTCATCAAAAAGCTCTTCGGCTACTATCCCGTTCTCGTTCCGCTTACCGTCGGATGCATCCTCTTCGCCGCGATTGTGTCGTCCATCCCGTCCCTGTTCATCCAGAACGTCATCGCGGGCATCGAAAAATGGTACCTCACCGGCGACTGGGCATCCGCTCAGCGTGAAATCATTCCCTACATCGCCATCCTCGCGGGACTTTACATTCTCTCCCTCGCCGCAACCACCACGCAGACCCAGCTCATGGCGTACATCACGCAGGGCTTCCTCGACAAGCTGCGCTGTGAAATGTTCGACGGCATGCAGGATCTTCCCATCCGCTACTTCGACACCCACAAGCACGGCGACATCATGTCCCACTACACCAACGACATCGACACCCTCCGTCAGCTCGTTTCCCAGGCGCTCCCGTCCCTGATCCAGTGCGGATGCGTCGTCATCACCGTCTTCTGCTGCATGCTCTACTTCAGCATCTGGATGACGCTTCTCCTGTGCCTCGGCGTGGTCGCGATGATCTTCGTTTCCAAAAAGGTCGGCGGCGGATCGGCAAAATACTTCGTGCGCAACCAGAAGTCGATCGGTCTGACCGAAGGCTATGTGCAGGAAATGATGAACGGTCAGAAGGTTATCAAGGTCTTCAACCACGAGGACAAGAGCATCGAGGAATTCGACAAAATCAACGAAGCTCTCTACGAGGACGCATACCGTGCACACGCATACGCGAACATGCTCGGACCGATCATTGCGAACATCGGCAACGTGCTCTACGTCTCCCTCGCCCTGTTCGGCGGTCTGCTCCTCCTGCTTGAGGTTCCGAATCTCTCCCTCTCCGGCAAGGCGCTCAGCATCAGCATCGTCGTTCCCTTCCTGAACATGGCAAAGCAGTTCACCGGCAACGTCAACCAGCTCTCCCAGCAGTTCAACGCCATCATCATGGGCTGTGCAGGTGCGGAACGTGTCTTCTCCCTCATGGATGAAGCACCCGAAGCGGACGACGGCTATGTCACCCTCGTGAATGCGAAGATCGCAAAAGACGGTACGATCACCGAAACCGCTGAGAGAACCGGTCACTGGGCATGGAAGCATCCGCACGGCGACGGCACGACCACGTACACCGAACTCAAGGGCGACGTCCGTCTGACCGAGGTGGATTTCGCGTATGAAGAAGGCAAGACCGTCCTGCACGATGTTTCCGTTTACGCATATCCCGGTCAGAAGGTGGCGTTTGTCGGTGCAACCGGTGCGGGCAAGACCACCATCACCAACCTCATCAACCGCTTCTACGACATCGCGGACGGCAAAATCCGCTACGACGGCATCAACATCAACAAGATCAAAAAGGACGACCTGCGCCGCTCCCTCGGCATCGTACTTCAGGAAACGAACCTCTTCACCGGCACGGTCATGGACAACATCCGCTACGGACGCCTTGACGCAACCGACGAAGAATGCATTGCGGCGGCGAGACTGGCAGGTGCGGACGACTTCATCACGCGTCTTCCGAGCGGGTATGCAACCGAGCTGACCAACAACGGCGCGAACCTTTCTCAGGGTCAGCGTCAGCTCATCGCGATTGCCCGTGCAGCCGTTGCGGATCCTCCGGTTATGATCCTCGACGAAGCGACCTCTTCCATCGACACCAGAACCGAAGCCATCGTACAGCGCGGTATGGATAAGCTCATGGAAGGACGCACCGTTTTCGTCATCGCGCACCGTCTCTCCACCGTCATGAACTCCGACGTCATCATGGTTCTCGACCACGGACGCATCATCGAACGCGGCAGCCACGACAAGCTCATCGAAGAAAAGGGCACATATTATCAGCTCTACACCGGCGCGTTTGAATTGGAATAAGCATCAGAAACCGTTTCTCTTTCCGGGGAAGCGGTTTTCTCTTTCTCTCGTACGATGATAATTGACAAAATCCGGCATGTGCGGTATAATGAAGGCAGATACCAACGAAAAAGGAGCGCACCATGCAGATTCTGCTCGGCACCACCAATCCATCGAAAATCAGACGGTTCTCTTCCCTCCTTGACGGCTTCGGATGCACCTTTGTCACGCCGCCGGAACTGGGAATCACCGCCGAGCCGGACGAGACCGGACGCACACCGGAGGAAAACGCGCGGATGAAGGCGGCTTTCTACGGCAGGTACGCGGATTACGTTCTCTGCGAGGATTCCGGGCTGTATCTCGCGCCGCTCTCACTCGACGATCCGCGTCAGCCGGGACTGCACATCCGGACGCCGATGGGCGGGAAACGTCTCGACGACGAAGAAATGATCGCGTATTACAGCACCCTGATCCACTCCCTCGGCGGCACGGCGGATGCGTATTATCTCGATGCTTATGCGGTCTGTGTGCGCGGTGAGGTTTCCTCCTTCATGAGCGACGCGCTCTGCCGGACCCGTGCGTTCACGATGACGGACACCCCGTCCGGGAAGCGTCACCCGGGATGGCCGCTCGATTCCGTCTCCCTCTTCAAAAACACGACCCGCTATTTCGTGGACGGACAGTCGGATCAGGTCAACGAAGACCCCGTCGCCGTCCGGGAATACCGTGAAAAAACGATGGCGTTTCTGCATACCGCCTTCGGTTTGAAATGAATGACAGTGTCGTCCGTGTTACCATACCGTACACCGGTGTTACCATATACGTAACAGCAGTGCAATCAGACAGGTAACACAGGCGCAACCCTAAACCTTATAAGAAACCTTTTAAGAATCCTATATTAAGGTAACACAGATGCTGCCTGCATTGTGAATTGTGAATTATCATGCCATACAGTGAACTGATTAAAAATTTCTCGAAAATCCGCGCGTACATGCAGGAGTTTTTTGTCTGCGGATTCCGTCGGCGGGACGAGTTTACATCCAAAAGCGCACGCTCGTACGATGACGAAAAACGCCGTATTGAAGGCTGGCTCGGCGACTACATGGGCTTTCACCAGACCGCGTCGGGCAAGAGCGTGTTCCTCTCGATGGATCCCCGTCTGACCGCACGCAATCCTCTCTATCAGGCGTTCCGATCCCGCAGCTTCACCGACGGGGACATCACCCTGCATTTCATCCTGCTCGATCTGCTCAAATCAAACCCCGGCATGACCGTGAAGGAAATCTCTGCCGGAATTGACGCCTGTCTCGCCGGATTTGACGCACCGATGATGTTTGACGAATCCACCGTGCGCAAGAAGCTGAACGAATACGCGCGCGAGGGTGTTCTCACCGTGTCAAAATCCGGACGCCGGGTGACCTATGCGATTGCCGAACAAGTGAATCTTGCCTGTGCCGACGACGCGCTTGCGTTCTTTCCGGAGGTTTCGCCCTGCGGCGTGATCGGCTCGTACATCGCTCCGGCGGAAAAAAATCCACCCATCCGCTTCAAGCATCACTACATCACCCACGCGATGGATTCGGAGGTACTCTGCGCACTTCTTGACGCCATCTCCGGGCACCGCGATGTCAGCTTCACGACGACCTCCCGCGTTCCCGAAGGCTCGTACAGCAACCGCGTTCTTCCGCTGAAAATCTTCGTGAGCGTGCAGAGCGGCCGTCAGCATCTTCTCGCATACGATCTCGACAGTGCCAAAATCCGCGCGTACCGCATCGACAAAATCTCCGGCGTGAAGGCGGGCGATGTAAACGGAAACTTCGACGCCCTCCGTCACCATCTCACGCGGATGCAGAAATCGATGTGGGGCGTATCCGTGAAGTATTCCGCGCGGCTCCAGCATCTGGAATTCACTGTACGCGCGGACGAGGACGAAGACTACATCGTCAGCCGCCTGTACCGAGAGAAACGCTGCGGAACGGTGGAACAGCTTGACGCCACGCACTATCGCTTCTCCTGCGATGTGTATGACGCGGGCGAGCTGATTCCGTGGGTGCGGACGTTCCTCTGCCGGATCACGGATTTCCGCTGTTCCCTGCGCTCGCTGGAAAAGCAGTTTTTCGACGACACGGAAGAGATGTTCAAGCTCTACAATATCGGAGAGGAAGGTGAGGACGAATGACGCTGTTTTCCGAACTCTACGGAGCCTACTACGCCGCTGTTGCCGAGATCATCCGGGAAGCACAGCAGAATGAACTCACGGACGCGAAAATCCGCGAAATCTGCACGCAGTACGCCTTCCCTGAGAGCCACATGACCATTCTTCCCGCCATCCGGGAGCAGAAATGGCAGCTCATCCGCCGCGACGGGACGACACCGATTCAAAATCCGCCCGCCATGCCGATGACGACGCTTGAGAAACGGTGGCTGAAGGCAATCCTGCTCGATCCGCGCGTCCGGCTGTTCGGGTTATCGCTCACCGGACTGGACGACGTGACGCCCCTCTTTACCCCGGAGGATATCGTGGTGTACGACCGTTATGCCGACGGTGACCCGTATGAGGAGGAAGCGTATATCAAAAATTTCCGCGTGATACTCTCCGCCGTCCGCACGAAAACGCCGCTAAAGCTGACCTATCGGACGCAGAAGACCCGCGATGTGACGCTCCTGCTGATGCCGGAGTACCTCGAATACAGCGAAAAGGACGACAAATTCCGCCTTGCCGCGTCAAGTGCGAAGTACAATTCGATGATAAATCTCGCGAAGGTCACCTCGGTCAGACCGGATCCGGAGGCGGATTTTGTTCCGAAGACACGGGAAGTGCCGGAGAAGCCGTGGTTCACGATGATCCTCACCAACGAACGCAACGCCCTTGACCGCGTACTCCACCATTTCGCCCATTTCGAGAAGCGCGCCGAGCGGATTTCCGGGGACAAATACCGCATCACCGTCTCCTACGACCGATGGGATGAGTCCGAGCTTGTGATCCGCGTGCTCTCGTTCGGCCCGATGGTCAAGGTCACCGCTCCCGCGAAGTTCGTGGCACTCATCAAAAACAAGCTGACGGACCAGTACAATCTGATGCATCCGTGACAAACGAAAAGACACGATCCTCCAAATGGAAAACCGTGTCTTTTTCTGTTTACCTGAGCCAGCCGTATTCGAGCACGTTCATTTCATCCTGAGCCGCGTACCGGTCCGAGCAGGCAAATTTCGCGTCCCCGCACCGGATCACACCGCTTCCGCGTCTGATGATGACCTTCTTTGCATCCCGCGGAACGAGCTGGTAGTAGCCGGTGTGAATGGGTGAGCCGAAGGTGTGTTCGACGTGTCCGACAACTGCCGGTGAATTCGTCCGCATTTCCTTGTACATCCATGTCCACGGGTAGACTTTTTCAACTCTCGTGGCTCTGCTCTTTTTGTATCTTCCGTCAAAGTATTCCCGGAATCCGATCTCTTCCCCTTCGTTGAGGAAAATGCCGAGCACATCCGTAGCGGGACCGATTCCGGTGGCAAACCAAAACTCATCCTCGGGAATCACGCCGCCGAGTTCGCTGAGATGCGCGTTGTTTATAGCAGCCTGCTCCTCACCGAACGGAATCCCGAGTGCAACGTAGTCCGTGTTCCGCTCAGGGATGTTGATGCAGTAGTGCCGGTATTCGCCGTCCTCGGTGTAAATCTGCGGAATCAGCTGACGCAGTGCCTCTGCGATATATGCACATTCCCCGCATTCTTCCAGATGACGCTCCACCTCCGCCTTTACGGATCCGTCCAGCTTGCCGATGGCGTACATGAATAAATATTTGTCGCATGCTTTGCAGTCCATGATTTTTTCTCCTTTGTTTGTGTTGATGCCGAGCTCACGCCGCAGTTTCTCAATCCCGTAGTGCGCACCGGACTTCACCGATCCCTCGGGAATGTTCATCCGCTTTGCCACCTCACCGACCGTCATATCGTGAATGAAGCGGAAAATGAGAATCTGACGCGGCTTCTCGGGCAGTTTCGCGACGGCGGCAAGCACCTCTTCCGTCAGCTCTTTCCGCAGGATCATGTCCTCCGGGTCGGGAGATGAGCCGTCCGCCAGAAGCATCACAAGGGGATCGTCATCGCCCTCATCCGCATCCAGTGACATGACAGAAACCACCGCCGACTGCGCGTAGAAGCTGTTTATGACATTCCGCGTAATCCGCATGAGCCAGTGCCGGAGGCGTCCGTCCTCAGTGTAGCTGTCGTATGCACGGAACACCCGAAGCCACACCTCCTGCACCAGATCCTCCGCCGTACTACGGTCACCGACCTTTGAGCGGATCGTCCGGTAAATCCACGCAGTATTCTCTTCGACGATATCTTCAAATCTCTGTTTCATGTCCGTTCTGTCCTTCTTTTTTGTGTACACACATTCTATAACCGGATTGCGGCGCAAAGGTTCATAATCTGTGAAAATATTTTTAATTTTTTCATTTTCCTACCCTGCTTTACAAATCCGCGGATTCGGAGTATAATAAAGAAAATTCACCACCCGAGGTAAACCATGGTAAAAGAAATCTGCCGCGATATCATCCTGCTCTCCCAGAAAGCCGCCGACGCTGTACCCGAGGACGCACAGACCGGTCAGGATCTGCTCGATACCCTTGCCGCAAACCGCGAACGCTGTGTCGGAATGGCGGCGAACATGATCGGAGTACCGAAGAAAATCATCGTGTTCGACGACGAGGGTACCTTATGCCTGATGTACAATCCCGTCATCATCAAGTCCGCCGGGAAATTCAGAACCGAGGAAGGCTGTCTCTCCCTCGACGGAACCCGTCCGACCGAACGTTACCGCACGATCAAGGTCGAGTATCAGGACGCTCAGTTCCGAAAGAGAATCAAAACCTACGCCGGCTGGACCGCACAGATCATCCAGCACGAGATCGATCATCTCTCCGGCATCATTATCTGAACGATTTCTGTCAATATTGTTCACCGAAAATGTCCGTATTGCACCGGAATTGTGGCTATTCTGAAAAAATCTGTCGCAATTGCACAGGAAATCGGTGGAAATTTTGTCATATAAATCAGTTTTTTGTGATTGAAAAATCTCCCGCACTGTGATACAATAGTATCGATATTATTTATATGATTGAAAAAGCAGAGGCGCGGATCCAATGAAATGCCGCCGTAACAGTCCGTGGGAAGGACGCTGACGGCACAGAGGTGTATCCGCCGAAGACTTGTCCCAACAGGTCTGGGTCGTATCGGAATACGGTACGGACTGTCATGACACATGTCATGTTGCGCTGCACTCGGAACGGACGTCCGGCTGCTGTGCCTGCGTCTGTTTTTTCTTTCGGAAAGGATTTCGACATGAAAAAAACTCTTTTCAACCGCCGTTCCCTGCTCTGCATCGCCATGATGTTCGCGATTATGGCGCTCTCCATGAGCATCGCGGTCTTCGCCGAAGGGGACGCGGAAGCCGCAGAAGAAGTTTCCTTCGCTTACGGCACTGCGCTTTCCCTGCTTCCTCCCGTTATCGCAATCGTTCTCGCACTGATTACCAAGGAGGTTTATTCTTCCCTCTTCATCGGTATCCTTGCAGGCGGTCTGCTTTCCGCGGGTTTCTCCTTCAACGGCACCATTGACACCGTTATCAGCGACGGCATCATCGCATCCGTGGAAGGTTCCGCCGGCATCTTCATCTTCCTCGTGCTTCTCGGCATTCTCGTTGCCCTTCTCAACAAAACCGGCGCGTCCGCTGCGTTCGGTGAGTGGGCAAAGAAGAACATCAAGACTCGCGTAGGTGCTCAGCTTGCTACCTTCTGCTTCGGCGTGCTGATCTTCATCGATGACTACTTCAACTGTCTCACCGTAGGCTCCGTTATGCAGCCCGTGACCGACTCCCACAGAGTTTCCCGCGCGAAGCTGTCCTACCTCATCGACGCAACCGCGGCTCCCATCTGCATGATCGCTCCCATCTCCTCCTGGGCAGCAGCAGTTTCCGAATATGCGGAAGGCACCGGCTACTCCGGACTGTTCCTGTTCATCAAGGCGATTCCCTACAACTACTACTCCCTCCTGACCCTCGCGTTCATCATCATCATCTCCCTGATGAAGTTCGACTACGGTCCGATGGCAATCCACGAAAAGAACGCAATCGAAAAAGGCGACCTCTTCACCTCCGGTACCGAACACGCAGCAGTTGACTCCGGTATGGGCAACAGAAAGTGCCGCGTATTCGACCTCATCATCCCGATCGTTGTGCTCATCGCAGTCAGCGTTTACGGTCTCGTTTACGTCGGCGGCATCCATGACGGTGCTTCCTTCATCGACGCATTCGCAAACACCGACGCTACCGTTGGTCTCCCGTGGGGCGGTCTGATTACCCTCGTTGTCGTAATCATCTACCTCATCTGCCGCAGAATCATCACCTTCAAGGAAGCGATGGAATGCATCCCCGAAGGCTTCAAGGCAATGGTTCCCGCAATCCTGATCCTCACCTTCGCAGGCGCGCTCAAGAACATGACCACCTGCCTCGGCTCCGACGTGTTCGTTGAAGCTGTCGTAGAAGGCTCCGCAAAGAACCTTGCAAACTTCCTGCCCGCAATCATCTTCCTGATCGCATGCTTCATCTCCTTCTCCACCGGTACTTCCTGGGGTACCTTCGGTATTCTCATTCCGATCGTTACCAGCATCTTCCCTGCATCCAGCGAACTCATGTACATCGGTATGTCCGCTTGTCTCGCAGGTGCGGTTTGCGGTGACCACTGTTCTCCCATCTCCGACACCACCATCATGTCCTCCGCCGGTGCAAGATGCGACCACATCAACCACGTATCCACGCAGCTGCCCTACGCAATCACCGTTGCAGCTGTATCCTTCGTTTCCTTCCTGATCGCATCCTTCATCCAGAACTGGATCATCTGCCTCGCAATCGCAGTTGTCCTCATGGCTGCTACTCTCTTCGTTATCAAGAAGGTAACCGCAAAGAAGGCATAACGCCGTAAAACAAAACGACCGCATGGATTCGTCCGTGCGGTTTTTTTGCGGAAAATAACCGGCAATCGCGGCGGAGTTGGATTACCGGGTATTTGTCTTCCTGTTTTTTGCTGTTCCGTTTACAGCGTGCCGGTGACGGTCAGGACACTCACACCGGGATTGACCACCCATGCACCGGTTTCATCCTGCGTGAAGGTCGCGGCAGGTACGGTGATCCGTCCGGCAACGGTTGCAAATTCGCCGGTTTCCGTGTTGTAGGTGTAGTCCGTGCCCTCCGTCCATGCGTCGCCGTTGAACGTCACCATGATAGCCGCAAACGCCGGATCGAAATCGTCCGTGATGATGACGTTCGCATCTGCATCCGCTTCGGTATTGCCGGTGTTCTGGATGATGAAGGTGTACGTGAGCTGACCGCATCCTGTTACCGTGTTCGGGCAGAGGGATTTGGTGATCGTCAGATTCGGCTCATCCTGTGTGGTGATGGTCGCCGTCGCGGTCACGGGCTCATTGATGCAGGATCCTGTGACCGACGCGGTATTGGTGACCGATCCCTCAGCATCAAGCGGCGCATACTGGGTGATATCGGTTTCATAGATCAGCATCACGTTTCCGCCGGCGGGAATCGTCAGTCCGGAAATCACAAGTCCCGCGCCGTCATCGACACTCGGAGGAGCCTGTAAAACGCCGTTGACATAATACTGAATCGAATCCGGCACATAGCGGAGCGGATAAACCGTATTGCCTTCGAACCCGTACCCGCCCAGATCGTCCGTCACAATCACGTCGGTGATCGGAGCATTGCCGGAATTGAGAATGCTGATTACATAAGTCACGTCGTCACCTGCCGTGTAGTCGTCACCAACTGCCGTTTTCGTCGCGGATACGGTGGTGAGAATCTGCCCGGTGATCACGTTGGAATTGCGGATGGTGTTGTTGTAGGAAATGGTCGCCTGATTGGTAAAAATCGCCATGATGTCTCCTTGTCTCTGCGAGCTGTGGTATTTCCGCCGCGCTTGCAGTATATGCGGGAAATCATAGCTTTGTTCATCGGAATGTCCGCTTCACCTTGCATGATTTTATGCGAAATATCCCGCAAATTGTCCAAAAAATCTTGACAAAAAACAAAAAATATGCAACAATTATATTATCTCTATTTATGTTTCCTACATCTATTCAACCACAAACGGAGTGCTATGAACTATACAAAACTGATTCCCGCTCTCCTGCTTTCCGCGCTCCTCCTCTCCGGATGTGCCGATGACAGCGGCATGCATGTTGATGTGACCGAGACGGAGCCGGCGGAAACCGAGGAAACCCGTTATGTCGTGGATACCTCGAAGAACGTCGTCATGGCGTCCGATGCGTGCATTGTGTCATCATGTGCCTCCGGGATCTACACGCCCGGGACCGCACCGACCCACATCACGCTGACCACGCCGAATTCCGACTACACCATCAAATACACATCCTCCACCGCGAAGACTCCTGACATCAAGTCCGACGACGCGACCGGGGAAATCCGTCTTGCCTACAAGGATTCCGGCGACGGTGTGACCGAGTATGCCCTGATCCGTGCGGCTCTCTTCTACCGCGGCAATCAGGTCGGGCAGTCCGTCACATTCACCTTCCTCAAAGCACCGGAGGGACGCTTCACGATGCCCGTCATCTGCCTGACCTCCGATCCCGCGGGGCTTTACGGCTATGAGGACGGGATCCTCGTCGAAGGCCGCGACCGTGAAAACGCGCTGAAAAACGGAAATCCGCCCGGATGGGTTCTCTCCAACACGCACGCGAACTTCTACAACAGCGGTATCGCATGGGAACGCGCGATGTCGATGGAATACTGCGAAGCCGGCGAGGGCACGTTCTCCTACGTCTCCAACGGCGGCATGCGCGTCAACGGCGGCTGGACCCGTGCGAACATCCAGAAATCGCTCAAACTCTTCTCCCGCAAGACCTACACGCCCGACTACGGCACGTTCGCTGTCGATCTCTTCCCGGGCTACCGCGATCCCCAGACCGGACGGACGCTGTCATACGCGAACACCATCCTGCTCCGCGGCGGCTCCAACAACGAGGGCTCGACCGTGATCTCCACGATGCTCCAGCTCAAGCTGTGCGAAGGAACCTCCCAGTACGTCCCCGCGATGCGTCCCGTCGTCGAATTCATCAACGGGCAGTACCGCGGCATGTTCTTCATGGTGGAAGACTACGACGCGGACTTTGTGGAATCCCACTTCGGCGTCCCGGAGGAGGATCAGTTCCTCGCATCCGGCAGCTACGAAAACTACGGCGGCAGTATGTGGACGCTCGACACGGGCACGCAGGAGGACTTCATGGAATTCACGTCCATTCTGAATGAACTGGCGGAGATGGACATGAAAAAAGCGGAAAACTACGAATACGCCTCCACGGTGCTCAATTTCCGCAATTTTATCGAATACATGTGCATCGAAATGTACGTCTGCAACTCCGACTGGCCGGACAACAACCTGCGCGTCTTCCGATGCAAGGCGAACGGCTTTGACCCGACGATCGAAGGGATTGAGGACGGACGGTACCGCTTCCTGCTCAAGGACCTTGACATCGCGTTCGGCACGGGCGGGCACAGCGTCACGTCCAATCCGTACGTACAGATTTATGGCAGCAGCAAGCTGAAAATCCGCGACGTCTTCAACGCTCTGATGAGGAACAAGGACTTCTCAAATCAGGTTTACATGTACATGTGCACGCTCTCCAGCACCGTTTTTGCACCGGAGCGTGTGGAAACCGTCCTGAACGAGTTCGTGCTCTTCCTCAACGACGAGATGATCTACACGACCGAAACGCTCGGCGTCGGCGGCGGAAGTATGACCGGATGGAACAACAAGCTCAAGTCCCCGCTCTCCTTCGCGAAGTCCCGTCCCACCAATGTTCTCAATGCGACACGTGACCGGCTCCGTGCAAAGCTGTGCGACCTGACCGTGACCGTCATCGGCGAAGGCGATCCCAAACTCGGCTGGTACGCGATCACCGACGGCGCTGAGGTCACCTATGCCACCGGCATTCCTGTTCCGCTGGAGCTTCCCGAGGGCGCATCCGTAACCCTTGCGGGCGGCGAGATCAGCAGTGACAGCATCGTCCTCAGCGAAACCGAGGCGCATCTGACGATCGATCTCACCGGCGTCTCCGAAAAACAGCAGTCCGCTGACGGTGTTGTCATCAACGAGGTTTCCGTGCGCGGGTACGACTTCAAGTTCATCGAGCTGTACAACGGCTCCAATGCAGCGGTATCGCTCGACACGTGGACGCTCTCGACCGGCAAATCCACCCAGCAGCTTGACGGATACACCATCGATGCGGGCGGACACCTCCTTCTCAGCGAGGACGGCGAAAACGACCTCACCGTACGCATCACGAACGAAAGCGTGCTCACTCTTGCAAAAGGCAGTGACGCCGTCGATACCGTGGAGCTGTACACCGTCAACCGCACGGTTCAGCAGGGACGTTATCCCGACGGCGGCGAGCTGATTACGCTGTACACCTCCGAGCTGACACCGGGAGAGGCAAACGCAATCCTGCCCGATTTCCACATCACGGGCGGCATTTCCGACGGACTTCTCATCAGCGGTGAGTTGTATCCCGTCTCCGACATGCCGAAGGACGAAAACGGCGAGCCGATGGTTCCGCTGTCCGTCCTCGAGCCGTATTTCAACAAAAAACGCGTCGTCTACCGCAAGGAACACGACTGGGTAAGTGCAAACATGGATACCCTCGTCCCCTTCGACGGATTTGCCGACTACGTCAACGACAACACCCGCGTGCAGGCAAGCTATGTTCCCTCAGCGAACGTCGTCATCCTGCCGTAAAAATCTGAATTGACAAGGACAACTTCAACATGCTCAGACTCAACGACGAACACAAAGGTATGATCGCGGCATCCGTGGCATACATCATCTTCGGCTTCAGTTACCTTTTCTCCAAAATGGCACTCGGCGTCACCAATCCCATCATCCTGCTCTGCGCACGGTTCACGATGACGCTCCTCACGCTCAACATCCTCGTTCTCACCCGCGTGGTGAAGATCAACCTCAAGGGCAAGCCGCTCCTGATGCCCATCCTCATCGGTCTGATTCAGCCGTGTCTGTACTTCGTGCTGGAAAACTACGGCCTGCAATACACGACAACCTCGTTCACCGGCATTTTCTCCTCGCTCAATCCCGTGTTCACTGCCCTGCTCGGCGCGCTCATTCTCCGCGAACGTCCGAACGGCAAGCAGTGGATCTCCATCGCGGTTTCCATCACGGGTGTGCTCATGGTCTCCCTCGACGGCAGCGGCGGTCAGAATACCGTTCTCGGATGCATCTGTCTCGTCGGCGCGTACTTCCTCGGCTCGTTCTATTCCCTCATGATCCGCCGGTACTCCGAAAAATTCACGCCCTTTGAGCTGACCTACGTCATGTTCACCGTCGGCTTCGTCTTCTTCGCGATCCTCGCATTCGTGACCTACCGCGGCGAAACCATCGGCATGCTCACCTCCGCACTTTCCCACATCGACTTCCTGCTCGCCGTTGCCTATCTCGGCATCGGATCGTCCGTTCTCGCGTACTTCCTCGCAAATTATTCCCTCGCGAAGCTCCCCGTGGCGCGATCCACCATCTTCGGCAATCTCTCCACCGTCGTATCCGTCCTCGCAGGCGTCATCATCATGGACGACAGATTCACATGGGTCACAGCCCTTGCATTTGCCCTCATCCTCTGCGGCATCTTCGGCGTGAACAAATTCAAGGACGCGGAATGATGGTGAAACTTCTCTTTCTTGCACTTGCCGTCCTGCTGGTTTCCTGCGGCAGTACCGTTCCCGATGACGCTGACGATATCCGCAGTTTCGACGATCTGCTTGCATTCATGTCCGGAAATCCGGAAAACACCGTCA
>JAFUQY010000004.1 GCA_017472105.1 Clostridia bacterium
ATGGAGTCGTAAACGGGAGCGCCGGTGTTGGGATTGAAGACGATCTTGTCAGCGTAGAGTCTGCCGAAGCCGCCCATGAAGTAGCAGCCGCCGGCAACGACGATCGCGAAGAAGGTGGAAATGATGGTGCCCTTGGAGATGGCGGATTCATTCTTGATGGCGTAGAACTTGCCGATCATCTGGGGCAGACCCCATGTACCGAGGGAAGTGAGAAGGACAACGCCGAAGAGTGCGAGCGGTTCGGGACCGAGGAAGGATGTGAACGCGCCGCTCATTTCGGGATTGGATTCCGCGGGGATCTTGGACAGCTCGATCATGGACGCCATGAAGCCGCCGTTGTCGTTGAGGACAGCCGCAATGACGATCACGATGCCGGCGAGCATGATGATGCCCTGAATGAAGTCATTGACTGCGGTAGCCATGTAGCCGCCGGCGATGACGTAGATACCGGTGAGCACGCTCATGATGACAACGCACCATGCATAGTCGATGCCGAACGCGGATTCAAACAGTCTGGAGAGACCGTTGTACAGGGATGCGGTATAGGGAATGAGGAAGATGAACACGATGACGGACGCTACGGTGCGGAGCTTTTCGGAACCGAAGCGGCTGCCGAAATACTCGGGCATGGTTGCGGAACCGAGCTGCTGGGTCATGAGACGGGTACGTCTGCCGAGGAGAACCCACGCGAGAAGGGAGCCGATGAAGGCATTGCCGAGCCCGATCCACGTGGATGCGACGCCGTATTTCCAGCCGAACTGACCGGCATAGCCGATGAAGATAACTGCGGAGAAGTAGGAGGTACCGTACGCGAACGCGGTAAGCCACGGGCCGACGTTTCTGCCGCCGAGGACGAAGCCGCTGACGCTGTCGGATTTCTGCCGACAGACAAAGCCGACGGCGATCATGACTGCGAAGAACACAATCAGCATAGCGATTTTGATAAACATAACGAATCCTTTCTGTCGTTTCACGACAATCGGTTTAATGAACGCGGGGAAAGCGGGAAGAAAAACAAAAACGGCCGTCACCCGTGATTTTGGGGTGCAGCCTGTTCAATCAGATATGATCTACCGCAAATTGCATCACAAATCACTATTACCTTGTGAGAAAGTAATAGCAATAATAATAACGGTATGCAGCAGCGAAGTTCTTCATATCATCGTTTTCCTTTGCCGGAGTTTGCATCATTATAACACTGTATGCATCGGAAGTCAAGGGTTTTATGCAGATTTTTCCTATATTCCTTCATCCTGCACAAAATCCGGGTTCACAATTCGTTCAAAACTCCCAAATCAATCGCGCACTACGGACAGAAGAAACGTCACGGCAAAGCGCACGCCGCGTACGAAGGCATCCTTTTCGGAGACGCCGCTCATGCTGTTCATGCAGCTTTCGAATGCGAGAAACGCATCCTTCTGCGTATTGCTGAGATCACCCCAGAGCGCGTCGCTGGTTCTGCCGAGTTCTTCGCGGAGCGCCTGCATCTCAGCCGATACCTCCGCCGGCTGCTGGGATACGTAATCGTACCAGATGGATTCGAGTAGTTTTGACATGGTGTGGTGTCCTTTCTGAATGGATTATTTGCATCTTTTAAGGTTCTTCAGTGTTATTATAGCACCTTTTAAGGTTCTTGTCAATATCACCTTATAAGGTGCATCAAAAATTATGGTATAATTTTATTTGTTCATCCAGACTTGGGTAGGGACCGGCGTCCTCGACGGTCCACAAATCAATTTCCGCCCAACACCATTTCATCACATCAAATCGTACGTTCAGGACCGTCGGGGACGCCGGTCCCTACCGAAATTCAAACGAACCAGATTTCGATCACATATATTAATAGGAATATTTTAATGGATTTTATTTATTACAGACGATTAAAAGAGCAACGCGAAGATCACGATTTATCTCAGCAAGATATTGCCGTACTTCTCAATACAACACGCCAGCAGGTCACAAAATGGGAAAACGGCATTCAAAAAATGGGCGTTGACAAATACATCAAACTGGCACAATATTACAACGTCTCCGTCGATTACCTTCTCGGACTCATTGACGAACCCCGCAAATTGTACTGACCGTCAATTCTACCAATTCCGTCCCGCGCTTCCCGTGAAATTTGCACACATTATTCTTTGAATTTCCACTTGACAAAACCGCCGGAGTATGATATACTCTGTAAAGCGATTTACTTTACAGCATTGCGCGGTGATTCCTATTTTTGAAAAGAACATGAAATTCCCACTTCTGCTGGATGCGTACGGCGTGCTTCTCTCCGAACGCAAGCGGGAGCTCCTCGATTATTACTACAACGAGGACTATTCCCTTTCCGAAATTTCGGAGCTGACCGGGATCTCCCGTCAGGGTGTGCGCGATTCCATCAAGAAAAGCGAAGAGGAAATTCTGAAGTTAGAATCGAAACTGAACATTGTGCAGAAGAACGAGGAGCTTTCCGCCGTTCTTGCCGATCTTGAGGAGCTTCTTCCCCATCTCGACGACAGCAGCGCGCTGAAAATCCGCGGCGTCTCAGAACGGCTTGCCGGTATCCTGAAAAACGCCCCGTCTCCCCGAAATGAAACCGAATTGGAGTAATGAATGTTTTCTAACTTATCCGAAAAGCTGGAAAATGCTTTCAAGAAATTCAAAAATAAAGGTAAGCTGACCGAAGCCGACGTCAAGGAAGGCATGCGCGAAGTCAAGCTGGCGCTTCTGGAAGCCGATGTAAACTTCAAGGTCGTCCGCGACTTCGTCAAGACCGTTACCGAACGTGCGGTCGGCGCCGAGGTTCTGGAATCCCTCCTTCCCGCACAGCAGATCATCAAGATCGTGCACGAGGAACTGGTCGCTCTCATGGGCGAAACCAATACCAAGCTCCAGATTTCCTCCCGTCCTCCGACAGTCATCATGATGGTCGGTCTTCAGGGTTCCGGTAAAACCACTCACTCCGCAAAGCTCGCGGGCATGTACAAAAAACAGGGCAAGCGTCCGCTCCTCGTAGCTTGTGACGTCTACCGCCCCGCCGCAATTGACCAGCTCAAGGTCGTCGGATCCCAGATTGACGTTCCCGTCTTCGATATGGGTCTCGGCAATCCGGTCGAAATCGCCAAAGCAGGTATCGAGCACGCCAACCGCCACGGTCACGACATGGTCTTCATTGACACCGCCGGCCGTCTCCACGTTGACGAAGTCCTCATGGGCGAGCTCTCCTCCATCAAGGATACCGTAAATCCCACCGAAATCATCCTCGTCGTCGACGCCATGACCGGTCAGGACGCGGTGAATGTCGCTTCTTCTTTCAACGAACAGCTCGACATCACCGGTGTGCTCCTCTCCAAGCTGGACGGCGATACCAGAGGCGGCGCGGCACTCTCCATCCGTCACGTCACCTCCAAACCCATCAAGTTCATCGGTACCGGCGAAAAGCTGGACGCGATCGAACCCTTCTACCCCGACAGAATGGCAAGCCGCATCCTCGGCATGGGCGACGTTCTCACCCTGATCGAGAAGGCTCAGCAGAACTTCGACGAAAAGAAGGCAATGGAGCTTGAGAAGAAACTCAAGGAAAACTCCTTCACCCTCACCGACTTCCTCGAACAGTTCCGTCAGGTCAAGAACATGGGCAGCATCGACGAAATCGTCGGCATGATCCCCGGCGTCAAACCCGGCGCACTCAAGGATGCCAAGGTCGACGAAAAAGCGATGGCACACACCGAAGCGATCATCCTCTCCATGACCGAGTACGAACGCGAACATCCCAGCGTCATCAACGGCTCACGCAGAAAGAGAATCGCGGCAGGCAGCGGCACCTCCGTCGAGGAAGTCAACCGCCTCCTGAAACAGTACGATCAGATGAACAAGATGATCAAGCAGCTCGCCGGCACCATGCAGGGCAAAAAGGCGATGAAAAAGATGAAAATTCCGTTCCGGATGCAGTAATCCGACGCGGGTTTTTATAAAAAATACAAAAAATAAATTTTAATTTAGAGCAATCAATCCGATTGCCGGAGGAAAAAATGGTTAAGATCAGACTCAGAAGAATGGGCGCAAAGAAGGCTCCTTTCTACCGTATCATCGTTGCAGACTCCAGATCTCCCCGTGACGGCCGCTTCATCGAAGAAGTTGGTTACTACAACCCCATGACCACTCCCGTTGAACTCAAGGTTGACACCGAAAAGGTTGAAAAGTGGCTCAACAACGGCGCACAGCCCACCGAAACTGTTAAGTCCCTTCTCGTAAAGAGCGGTATCATTAAGTAAGATGGACAATACAAGCAGCGTAAGCACTCATGACATCGACCTGAAACAGGTTCTTGCTGACATGGCGCGCGCTATTGTGGACGATCCTGACGCTGTAAGTGTTACGGAGGAAGAAAACGAATCCGGCACTGTTTTGACTCTGAAGGTAGCGGAAGCCGATATGGG
>JAFUQY010000287.1 GCA_017472105.1 Clostridia bacterium
ACCCGAAAGGTATCGCATTATGAAAAATCCATCCCGCACCGGTCTGTTTGTCCGCGTACTGGTGTTCTCCCTCATTTTTATCGTTCTCGGACGCGTTTCCACGCAGTTCACCTCCGTCGCCGCAACGGACGTGGCGTTCCCGGACTGGGTTCCGTTCGTGTTCTCCCTCGTTTCCGAGCTCATCGTCTGCGCGCGCATCGTCATCGGATACGCAGGCATGGCGCACGGTGCGTATTTCACCCGGCATGACGACGGCGGCAGAGTGAAATACGCGCTGACCGGGATGACCGTGCTCGTTCTCGTGCTCTCCTTCGCCGACTATCTCGCGCGGTTCGTCATCGACTTTGCGAGCGGCTCCATCACCGGTGCGGAAGGCGTTGCCCTGATCTGGCTCGGACTGCAATTTGTCTACGAGGGCATCTTCATCGTCCTCTCCATGCTCATCATCACCGTTCAGCGCAGTAAGCATGATCTTGCGGAAACATCACGCGCCCGTGCACGGCATACACCCCATGCGGCTGTGCGGTACTGTGTGATCCTCACGCTCGTCTCCCGCGTCGTGCTCGAGATTGCGTCCATCATTGAGTTTGTCACGACCTACACCGGCATCACCTCCGCAGAGACGGCGTCCATGATCGGCTCCGTGATCAAAATCATCGTCATCTACGGCGGCGGCGCGCTCATCCTCGGTGAAGTTTTCACGGACTTTCTCGCAGCAAAGCAGGATGACGCCGGATAACGACAGAAATTTCAATTTTTCTCATCAAATTTGCGCCGAAGCTCTTGAAAAATCTCCGGAAATGTGATATCATGAGAAGCTGAATATGCGCACCTGTCTGACAGGATATTACAGATAAAAGGATTGTTTTCCATGAAGAAAGCCGTTTCTCTCATTCTGGCAGCACTCGCCCTGTCCGCATCCCTCGTTTCCTGCGGCGCGGATGACGATCTGCTGACCCACAAATACAACTACGATCTCTCCGAATACATCACCCTCGCGGATTACAAGAACATTCCCGCACAGGGCTATCGCTTCGAGCTGACGGAAGAAGAAGTCCAGCAGCAGATTTACGCGACCCGCTCCTACTACTCCCGCACCACCGATGTGACCGACCGTCCCGCACAGATGGGCGACATCGTCTACATCGACTACGTGGGAACCATCGGCGGCGAGGAATTTGAAGGCGGCTCCGAAACCGACTGTGAAGTCACCATCGGCATGGGCACGTTCATGGAAGGATTCGAGGAAAGCCTGATCGGGAAGAACCCCGGCGACAGCTACTCCATCGACCTGACCTTCCCGGATCCCTACCCGTCCTATCCGGAAAACTCCGGCAAGGATGTGCACTTCGAGATCACCGTGGACTCCATCATGGAGCAGGAACTCCCGCTCTACAATGAGGATTTCGTCCGTGCGTACCTCGGATTTGACTCCATTGAAGCGTTCGAAACCCACGTCCGCGAGCTTCTTGCCGATCACTATCAGGATATTTTCATCGAATACATCGACAGCCAGACCTGGAATCAGCTGATCGAAAACACCACGGTCATCAAGTACCCCGAAGCGGAAGTGACCGACATGTACGACAGCATCGTTGCCAGCAACAAAGCGTACGCACAGGCGATGGGACTGAACTTCTCCGCATACGTGGAAGTGAACTACGACGTCACCGAGGAAGAATACCTCAGGCTCCTGCGCGAACAGTGCGAGGCACGCATCAAGGAAGAAATGATCTGCTACGCGATTGCGCGTGAGGAAAAGATCACCCTGAGCGAAGAGGAATATCAGGAGCGCGCGCTCGAATACGCAGTTGACACGTACAATGTGGCATCCGTTGCAGCATTCGAGAACATCTACGCGAAGGAAACCATCCGCCAGACGATCATGTTCGACCTCGTGCACGAGCTTGTAGCGGCTGAAGCGGCTGTGACCTACCCGGCTGAATAAACCGAACGAAATAAAGAAAACCGGTTCCGCGGAATTTCCGTGAAATCGGTTTTTTTGTGTTGGGTTGGATGGCAGGAATGTCATTAACAGAAAAAGCGTCCGTCAACAAGCCAAACATTATTACTGTCATTCAGAGGGCGGGCTATCCTGTAAATATAAGCCCAATGTCCCGCCCTCTGAATGACAAAGGGTGGCGTCAGGCTGGCAGACATCAGGTTTGGCATACATTAAAATGCCATTGTGCCCGTCACACCCCGCCGAAGAGTCTCTTGTAGATATCGCTCATTTCGCCGCGGGAGATCACGTAGGGGCTGTTCGCGTAGTTGCCGGCACCTGCGACGCGGTCGATGAGCTCTTCCCTTTCCTCTGCGTCGATCGTGAGGGAAATGCCGCTCTTTTCGGGGATGCGCTCGATCATTTCCTCCGGTGTGGTGCCGAGTGCCTTTGCGAGAGATGCCGCACGGGACGCGCCTTCGGTGGTAATCATATTGTAGGTCAGGAACGCGCCTTCAAAAATCGCGCATGCACAGCCGTGAGGAATGCCGCGGGTCAGCGTGATGCTGTATCCGAGCGGATGCGGAAAGCCGGTTCCGGTGTAGTCGATGGCAACGCCCGCCGCAGTCGCCGCGTACATGAGACGTTCCCGGTCTTCTGCGTTAAATTCCGTCTTGTTCTGGCGGAAGAGCACGTCCCAGATTTCAGCCGCCGCGTAAAGTGCCGCGTTTTCGGAAACTTCGCAGGACTTGGGGCTGAAATACGACTCAATCGCGTGCGCCAGAGCGTCGAGTGCAGTGGATACCGTGTAGTCCGTGCCGAGGGATTCCGTGTAGCGCGGGTCAACGAACGAGACTCTCGCGTATGCTGTGGAATGCTTGAAGGTCATCTTGCGTCTGCCGCCGTCGATGGTGAGAACCGCATAGCGGCATGCTTCGCTTCCGGTGCCCGCCGTCGTCGGAATGCACACGATGGGAAGGCAGTCGTTTACGCGTACGGCGTCGTCAAAGATATCGTCGGCGTCACACTGCGGATTTGCCGCGTAGCCTGCGATTGCCTTGCCGGCGTCCAGTGCGGAGCCTCCGCCGATGGCGATGATGAAGTCGCAGTGTTCGTCCCGTGCCAGCTGACCGCCTTCATGGCACATGGAAGCCGGCGGATTTTCGGGGATGCAATTGAAGCGGACATATGTACATCCGGCTTTTTCGAGCGCCGCGGCGGTATCTGCGAACGCACCGCTCTTGTCCGCGCCGTTTCTGCCGGAGACGATGAGCGCACGCTTGCCGCATTCCGCGAACAGAGCCGCGTTCTCGGTGACACAGCCGCGTCCGGTGATGATTCGTACAGGTTTATGGGTGGTGAAATCCATCTTTTCCTCCGATGGTATATAATAAATTTGCTATACAGTCGTAACTCAAAACAAAAACCGTTATAGTTTATCACAAATCCGCCCCTTGCCGCAATAGGTAATCTGTGGATTTTTCAGAAGCGTTATGTCGGCGGCTTGGGCAATGTCACAACGAAAAAAGCCGCAGTTGTGCCGCAGCTTTTTGCTGTTCGGGATGATTCTGCGCGGGTTCAGTCCAGGTCTGCCGGGTCGCCGCCGGATTCGAGGAACTCGCTCAGCTTCATGATGGCTTCGATCATGGTATCCGAGGTCTGCTCGTCGATGTCGCGGCTGATGTACCAGATCATCTTCCGGACGAAATCGAGGTATTTCCGGTTTGCTTCCGCGCCGCGCTCGGTGGTTTCGACATAGATGACGCGCCGGTCGGTGGGCGAATACTCCCTCTCGAGGTACTCCTTGCGCGCGAGGGTATTGACCGCCGTTGTCAGCGATGCGGGAGAGAGATGCAGGTATTTCGCAATCTCCGCCATCGTGTTCTTATGCTGGGTCTGGAGCACGGATACCGCCTCGATAACGTGAAGCTCGCGCACGGAAAGATCCTCCGCACAGACTCTGCGCAGGCACTGCTCCTCGAGGGTCATCATATGCAGCGCGGAGTGGAGGAAGTAATCGTTGAGAATGTCGATCTGTTTTTTGTTCATGGGTTCCCTTTTGCGGTTGTTGATGGTTGGAATGATTATACCATGTTTACTGTTTTATGTCAAGAGTTTGCAGAAAATCGTGTGGACAGGATGAATTCTCTCCCCATATCCGTCAGCAAGCCCGACGTACGATTCTGTCATTCAGAGGGCGAAAATCTCTGACAGTCACAGCCATACACAGTGCCCGAAGAATCTGTGCATGTCCTATTCAGATCGAAATATGTCTGTGGTATTCAATACTGTTCAGGTGAAGATTACACACGAACGCCTTTTACCGAAAACCTGCACAGGTAAAATATCAGTAAACTGTTCGTTATAAACATACGTGAGTACCCTTCAGCCGAATAATCCACTCAACCACGGACATTTCCCAATCTGAATAGGAAATGCACAGATTCTTCGGGCAGGATGTCAGGCATAAATTGTCAGGATAGCCCGCCCTCTGAATGACAGAATCGTACGTTGAGCGAGTTGACGGAAGGATTCGGAAAATTAACGGAAAGCCTTCACCTGTTCATCCGTCACCCAAGCATCTCCCGGAAATTCTTCACCCGGTGGAATGTGGCGTAGTTTGCGTCGTGGAAATTGTGTGCGCCGCCCCACGCCGTTCTGCTGTCGTAGATGAGGTCGTCGCCTTCGATGAGGAACGTCACATACTGGAATCCGACGTCCTTTTCGGGGAGATGGCTGTAATTCAGGAGATCGCACACCTTTTCCCAGTGCCAGAGGTCATCACTCGCGATGAGGGCGAGCCAGTTGCGTCCGGACGGGTGGCTTTCGCAGAGGTAGGACACCATGGAGAGGTACTTCCCGCTGACTTCGTCATAGTGGATCTCGAATTTGGAGTGGTTTCCGGGGAATTCAATGCACCGCGCGAACTCCAGACGCTTTTCGGGATCGTTCCCATCGGGCTTCATCACGATCGCACGGCCGTAGTCGGGAACGCATCCGCCCATCTGATAGCGCATGACGTTGTAGATCTCACCGTCGGGTGCCTTGACCATGCAGCCTTCAATGCATCCCGCGCTCGGACCCACGGCGACACCTTCCCACGTCGGGTCGTACGGTGCGGGATCGGTGAACAGCCAGTTTGCGGGATCGAGCAGGTCGGCGTCTCTTGGAACGGATGCACACATCGCGGCGTGGGTTCCCGTTGCCCATGAGCCCCATTCGAGCGTCGTCCACAGCCGTCCGTTGTGCTCGAGCATCTTCTGCGGGTTCTTGTGGATGCCCTTTTCCTTCTGATTTCCGGTTCCGCGGAGGAGGCACACGGGCTTGGAGAACGTTTTCCCGCCGTCGGTGCTCTTTCCGATGAGAAGATCGCCGTACTCGGTGCTGCACGAGAGCATGTAGAGTTCGCCTTTGTGGATGAACATGCGTCCCCAGAAGCACGGGAACAGCTCGCAGACGTATTTCCACGTCGCACCGTCGTCATCGGAGCGGAAAATGAGCGTCAGATTCTGCGGAGCCGCGCCCTTGAAGACGTCCATGGACGCGAGCAGATGCCCGTCGGGATGACGCACCATCGACGGCGAGCAGAGGTACTGTCCGGAGAAACGATACGCGCCGTCCTCGGGATGGAGGTAGTTGATGACTGCGTCCCCGGGAACAAATCCGGTTTTGATGAGGCGCACACGGCTTTTTTCCGTCCCGCGGGCAACCTGCACTTCGTATTCGGTTTCGTCCTCGAGATCGGTGAGCGTGACGGACGTGCCGGTGACGGAGGTGTCGCGCCAGCCGTTCTCACCGCGCTTTGTCCAGTGTACGGTGTATGCGGCGTTCTCATCCCCGAGCCACTCGATCACCGCGGACGTTTTGCCGGGTGCGATGCGGCAGATGTAGATATCACCTGCGTCAAACAGCGGCGGCGTATAGGGAGAATAGGACCACTTGGTTTCGGGCTTCATATGTTGGGACTCCTTTCCTGAAATTCTTGAATATATTGTAGGGTCGATCCCTTGCGGTCGACCGATGCGGCAGTTCAGGCGTACATACCGGGGATCCGCGCACGATGGTTCGGCACAACAGGAACAGAAAAAATGCGAATAGATTCCGCGGCTGACCGCAAGGCACCGCCCTACGGTTCATCGGAATTTCTCTTTTCTCTTCCATTATACCATCATCCCCTGCCGTCCGCAAGAAAATTTTCAAAAAATCGCGTTTTCCGGGAACAAAACGGCTTTGCGAAACGTCTTATATCACACCGGACATTTCCACTCATCCGCGTAAAATACTGACAAATTCACATTATAATCATAAATTGGTTCAATTTAACTCTTGATAATTCGCGCGATTGTGGTATAATGTCTGTGTATAACCATTTGTGCAAATCGAATCCAAAAAAACGGAGGAAACTATGAAAAAATTCAGACGTATCCTGTCCGCTCTCCTGGCAGTCGTCATGATTGCCGGCGCAGTTACCGCTGTCGGTGCCGCAAATCTCTCCTTCACCGACGTTTCCGGTCACTGGGCATGGACCGGCGGACAAATCCCGTATCTCGTTGACAAAGGCGTTCTCAACGGATATCAGCAGCCCAACGGTACATACATGTTCAAGCCCGACGGCGAAATCACCCGCGCCGAATTCATCAAAATCCTTGACGAAACCTTCGGTCTGACCGCAACCGTTCCCACCAACTTCAAGGACGTTGCCGAATCCGACTGGTTCCAGCCCTATTTCGCAAAGGCTGCCGCTCAGGGCTACATCCTCAACTACGGCTCCTACGCAAATCCCAACGGCAAGATCACCCGTGAAGAAGCGCTCTCTCTCCTTGTGCGCTACCTCGATCTGCCCGCGAACGAGAAGTCTTCCACTTCCTACTTCGCTGACTACAACTCCATCTCCGACAACTTCAAGGACTACGTTCTCCGCGGCGTTTATGCAGGTCTCACCGACGGCTACAACGAAAACGGCGTCAAGAACTTCAAGCCCCAGAAGACCCTGTCCCGCGCGGAAGCTCTGACCATCCTCTACCGTGCCGCAGGCTGCATCTTCAACACCAACGCGTACTCCCGCGACAACAGCGCTCCCGCTGACAACAACGTCATCACCAAGCCCGACGTGACCGTCCGCGGCGCCAATCTCACCGGACGCACCATCGTCAGTGAAGGCGCAAACGGCGGTACCGTGACCCTCTCCGACTGTACCCTCAACGGCACGCTCTACGTCAGAGGCAATGTTGACATCGTATTCGACGACTGCGACATCGCTGACGTTGTCATGCTCGGCGGCGGTACCCTCTCCCTCCTCAACGACACCGTTGTCGACGAAGTTACCGTGCTCGTTCCCACCACTGTGAAGATCTTCGACGATACCACCGTTGAAAACCTCATCGTGGAAACCGGCTCCAACAACACCAAGGTCACCGGCGACGGTCTGCTCGGCAGTGTTGTCATCAATGCACGCGGCTTCACCTCCTCCATGTTCCCGAACGAATTCGAAATCGGCAACAACCTCACCGCAGTCTTCGCAAATGAAGAATACTCCGGCTCCACTGCAACCCAGAACAGCTTTACCATCACGCCCTTTGTGACCGCTGACTCCGCCAATGCGTACATCAACGTTCTCTCCGACGTGGACGGCGAGCTGTACTACTACTACACCAACTCCGTAAATCCCCCGTCCGTGGGCAATTTCGATTCCTATTACGAATCCTCCTCTGCGGCAGGTCACTTCTCCGTGGAAGCAGGTCTCGGCACCGCTGAAGCGACCATCCCGCTTTCCACCGCAGAAAAGTACGACAACGTCATGATCCAGATCAAGGACGGCACCCGCAAGTACGCGCCCATCGTGATCGCAAACTCCACCGTTTCCGGCACCGGCTTCTCCACCGATCCCTACCTCGACGGCGATGACAAGGTGAAGTTCCAGACCAAGGACGGCGGCATCGTATTCTGCTACTACACCAACTCCGGCACCGGCATCACCCAGCTCGACTTCCTGGAAGAATACATGGAAACCGAAGCCGCTCTCAAGAAGGAAGCTTCCGTCAACTCCATCAAGACCTACTCCATCGAGCTGAACGAAAACTACCTCGAAAACTACGACTTTGTCGCATTCATGCTCAAGGCTCCCACCGGTCAGTACTACACGCCCGTCATCATCGGCATGGGTGAAACCGGCTTCACTGTGGATCCCACCGTTACCGAGCCCGGCAAGGTTGCATTCAAGACCAAGGTTACCGGCGAAGTTTACTACTACTACTCCGAAACCGCGGCTGTTCCCGGCGCGGCTGACTTCAAGACCGCGTACAACCGTGCGGAATACGGCGATACCGTTGACGTAAAGAAGAACGTCGCATCCTCCATTGAATACAGCACCAGATACATCGATGAATATCCCTACCTCATCCTCTGCGTGCGCGACGGCAATGAATACCTCCAGCCCGTTGCAGTCAACATCGACTACTCCACCGGCTTCAGCACCGATCCCGAGCTCCGTTCCTCCACTGAAGTACGCTTCAAGGCTGAGGAATCCGGCACCGTTTACTACTACTACGCATCCTTCACCGAAAAGAATCCCACCGCGCCCAAGACCGAGGACTTCATGGCGGCTTACAAGGCTGCGCGTTACAGCGACAAGGTTGACTGCGGCAGATCCGCCGAAACCATTGACATCAGCGCAAGCATCGCTCTGAAGTATCCCTACATGGTATTCATGTTCATGGATGACGACGGCGAGCAGTACACGCCCGTTCTCCTCTCCCTCAACGCAAACCAGACCACCGGCTTCACCACCTCTCCCTCCGTCATGTACTACAACAAGGACTACTTCATGTCCTTCAAGACCGCTGACGACGGCGAAGTATGGTACTTCTACGACGACACCGACGACAACATGCCGACTCCCTCCGAGTTCGAAGACGACTGGAAGGACATGGGCGGTGAAACGGCTTCCGTAACCGGCGGCAAGACCACGACCATTGAGCTTGACAGAAGCGAACTGAAGAAGTATCCCGTTGTCATCATCGCGTTCTACGACGAAGATTCCGGCGAATTCAGCTACCCGATCGCAATTGACACCGACACTGCGGCAAAGGAAAACTCCGGCTCCGGTCTGACCGGCATCTCCGTAGGCTCCAAGTACGTTTCCGCAGAAGCGCTCTTCGACGGCAGACTCTACTGGTACCACACCGACGAAGACTCCCTCCCGGATGCTGACGAAGTTTACGACGAATACTACCGGGAAGCGGACTCCGACATCAAGGATTACTCCGGCGTATCCGCAGGCGGCGTTGTGACCGATATCGAGATCGACGACGACTACGATTACCTCGTGCTCTTCCTCCGCATTGAAGGCGACGACGATTACGAATACCTCGAACCCGTTCTGATCGATCTGGAAGAAAAGACCACGACCGAGGACAGCGTTGACGA
>JAFUQY010000288.1 GCA_017472105.1 Clostridia bacterium
ATATCCGTTTGCATTCATCGCGCGGACGGCTTCCCGGTGCTTTTCGGTGAACTGACCCTTCGTGCCGTTGTTCAGACAGATGTTCAGGGACGTTTTCGCGGCATCCGCGGAGCGTAGATCGGCAGTCGTTTCGTAGATGGATGCCTGATAAAGCCCGTTTGTGACCGCGATCATGCCGTTTCCTGCGCCGAGAAGGTACAGCCCGTCGTTCGCTTCCATGACCTTCGCGGATTTCCCGGTGTCGAGACTGTATCCGTAGAGCGCGCTGTATCCGGCAGTGTAGAGGACGCGGTTTGTGTCGTCATACGCCATGGCGCGGACTTCGTTTGTCCCGGCTGCGGAGATTTCGCCGATGAGGACGGAGTCGCCGGTTTCGGGATCCATCGCCCAGAGCTGTTTGTCGTGGGTGAATTCCTCGGAGACGCGCTCGGTGAGGTAGTAGAGGGTGCCGCCCTGAATCGTGAAGGAAAGCACATCCGTGGCGGCGATTTCGTTCCCGTTTCCGCTGTCGCAGAGCAGGTCGTTCGGGTAGAAGAGCTGCGTGGACTGCTGGCACATGAGCGTGTAGACGCGGTCACGGTACGGCAGAACCAGATCGCCGACGTTCGAGGGACTTTCCCGCCGGAAGAGGAGCTCTCCGTCCGCGCCGATGCCGATGAGGTATTCCGTCATGACGCCGTCTTCGGTCACGGAGGTGCGCAGGGAGTACGTGCCGTCGGGATTGATGTGCAGGGCGTGATGCACCAGAACCGCATCCGCGAATTCATCCGGAAGGGACAGCATCACCGGCTCCGCTCCGGGCTCGGCGTAGAGTTCAATCTCCCGCGGATGATCTGGCTGACCGTTGATGAGGTACTGCATGAATCCGCCGTTCTCCGGGGACAGATCCGCAGGAAAATTGCGGCTGACGGCGATTGTGTCCGTGCCGATGGCGATCATGGGATACGCGAGAATACCCGAAACTTCCTCGGCAGTCCGGAACGGCGTCAGATCGGCGAGCTTTTTCAGCGATGTGTCCGCGTGGTTTTCGTATCCTGTCAGATCGAGCCGCGCCGCAGTGTACAAAGGATCGGACGCTTCCGTCTGCGTGGGATCGGATGCGGTTTCATCGGGTGTAGTTCCGGCGGTGCATCCCGCAAGCATCATCGCGGCGAGAATGAGCGAAAGCAGTTTTTTCATGGGTACCTCCTGTGGATGGTGTGATTCTGAATCCAGTGTATCAGACACTGCGGCGTTTGTCAAGAGTATTGCGTGGTTTCTAATGGTTTTTTAATGGTTGCAAAAGAACAAATCCAAGCGCAACTTCGGAGAATTTTTCCAAAGAAAAATTCTCAGGAGCCGGGTGGTATTCTGCCGGTTACAGCCGAAAGATATCCCGGCTCACTCATTTTTTATCATCTTTATCATCTTCATCATCTCCGCTGCGGCGTCTGCGGTGGTGGTGTTTCCGGCAAGGCACTGCTCAAGAAGCGTGTACACATCATACATATACGCGGACGCGGGATATTCCCGGATGCCGGCGGTGTAGTCCGTGTCCTCGTCTGCGAAACGGTAGCCGTCGGTGAGGTCGAGTGCGAGGGTGTATGCGAGATACAGCGCCGCAAGCTCACGGTTTTCGGAGTTCGGATTGACTGCCCAGAAGCCGCCGCTGTACGGGGTCAGACAGGTTTCATCCAGCTTCGGGACGGGGAACTGCACCATGCTGTCGTTCACGTGTCCGGTGACGGAGCGGATTGCGGCAGGATTTTCGGGATCGGATACCGCGTGCTGACGGAGTGCCCAGTCAAAGAGCGTTCTCATGTGCGTCAGTGCGGCGTCGTCGTCCACGGTTCCCGCCATGTAGTTGGAAATCAGCTGGGTCAGCCACGGCCCGATGCGCGTGTGAACCACGGAGGACGGCATGAGATTCGTGTTCTCCGGCAGGGTGAGTGTGTCGGCATATGCGCAGAATTCAGCAAACGTTGCGGGTGCGGTGAAGCTGTCCCCGGCGACGGTGCGGTCGATTGCGAGGGAGGATGACGTCAGAGCATCGGGGCAGAGCACAACTCTTCCGTTGACGGAGCAGAGCTCACGGACACCTTCCGGCATGCGCGCGTAGTACGTGTTCAGGAGAGCATATGCGCCGAGATCGGTGTAGTAGCCGTCCTTGAAGAGCTCTGCGGTTTCGGTGGAGACGTAGAAGAGATCAAAGTCCGTGTCGCCCGCCATGAGCTTCTTCGCCATCGTGTTCGCGTATTCGTCCATGCCCAAGGGATCTTCGCCGAAAATGTTCTCCGTCCGGATCGGGTAACCGTCCGCGTCCATGGAGAGAAGGAGCTCTTCCGATACATCGGCCGGGTAGTACGACGCCAGACGCAGGGTGATGGATCCGGTTTCGGCGGACTGGGGCGCGGACGGTGCTCCGTAAACGGTAACCTGATGATTGCCGACCTCCATGAAGAGTCTGTCGCCGTCCATGTCGACAATGGTACAGTATTCGTTTTCGCGCACGATGGGGACAGTCTCCTTCGTGTCGAGGAGGAATGCGTCCACGGTCTGGAAATCCGCGAGGTAGAGCACGCGTTTGTCCGGGTCATACGCCATGGTGCGGACATTGGGCGGAATGAACTCGTTCTTTGAAACAAGGATGACTTCGGACAGCGCCTGTGCTTCACCGGTTTCAAGATCGAGCGAGTACAGGCAGCGCACCTCTTCGAAATTCTCGTCCAGCTCCTCGGTGAGATAGTACACGGTCGAATCCTGAAGCGAAAAATTGATGACGTTTTCCGCGAGCGTCACGA
>JAFUQY010000289.1 GCA_017472105.1 Clostridia bacterium
CATACGCGCCGCAGGTTCATCGCCGGATGTTTTGTGTGAACCAGCGGTCGGGGGCAAGCCCCAACCCTACGTTTTTGCGGACGTACTGTCAACAGAAACAACGCAAAACCACAACGCGCCGCAGGCTGAAGTTTATGGGGCAAATCCAGTGACACTCTCGTAACTGTCAGTGCCCCGAATGTTTCCGTCTCGCCGCTGCAGGCTGAGTTTATCGGGGAAATCCAGTGTCATGTGCGATAAAGGAAGATCGCTCAACCTCAAAACTGCACGGGTATGGCGCCCGCGGCGGGAAATCCAAGAGGGAACGTCTTGGCAGCCGAATCAAGAGCCCGGCTGCGGAGGGTTCTTGCGCCGCCCGCGCAGGGCTACAAATTAAATCTGAAAAGCGGAGCTTTTCTACCATAATAGATCCCTAACGCTTTAGGAAAAACAAACCGTCCGTAACCTAACCACGCCCGCACGCGCAGTGCAAAAAAACAGCACCCGCAGGGAACACCCCGCAGATGCCGTAAAAAATTGCAAATTTTAATGAATAATCGTCGGATGTCCGTGGTATGCCGGAAGCGCGTGCGGTCTTACAATCTGTCCGCCGGATTCGTAGGAGTCGATCGCCGCAAAGATGTATTCCATCGTCGCAAGTGCGTCACGGCCGGATGCTCTGAGATGTTCCAGCGGTACCTTGTTCACAAGGTCTTCGTAGAATGCGTGAATGCGGATCGGGAAGGTCGCGCCGAAATCGGTTACACCCGTGTTCATCGTCTCGGGAGCCTGTCCCTGCTTCCAGTAAGTCAGCTTTTCCACGCAGTTTTCAATGCAGAACGTGCCGTGGGTGCCTGCGAGCTCGAAGCTCCACCAGCCGCCCAGACCGAACATGGCGTCACCGCGCTGGGAAAGGAGATAACCGACCGCGCCGTTCTGGAAACGCATGTGTACGGACTGAATGGACAGCATCAGGTCTTCGGACTGACGGCGTGCACCGGGCTTGTCCATGAATGCCTGAATGTGCGTGATGTCGCCGCAGAAGTGACGCATAACGGAGAAGGGATGGGTCAGGAATGCATTCGCGTGGGAGTAGGGCATCTGCCAGCGGGAGTTCTTGTCAACGCGGTTTACGTTCACGGAGCTGCCGTCAAAGCCTACCTTCATCATTGCGTAAACCTGTTCACCAACGCCGCCGTCCGCCATGATCTGGTCAGCCTTGAAGGAAGGCTCAGCGAAGTAGTGGTTCAGGTCGCAGCCGAGGTACAGACCCTTCTTTGCCGCATAGTCAACCATCTGACGCGCTTCTTCAATGTTGTTGGAGATGGGCTTTTCCACGAGAACGTGACGTCCTGCGTCGAGTGCTTCCATGGTGGGTTCGTAGTGCCAGGAGCCGTTTTCAAAACCGGAGGTGGTAACGTGAACCACTTCGATTTCGGGATGCGCCGCCAGCATGTCCTTGAGCGTGTAGTACGCGGGAACGCCGAATTTTTCAGCGGCAGCGTCAGCCTTTGCCTTGTTTACGTCACAGACAGCAACGAGCTCGGCAAGAGGATCGTTCGCGATGCATCTGGCGTGGGTATTGCCGATACCGCCCATGCCGACGACGCCTGCCTTGAAGATTTTTTCCATAATGTGTATCCTTTCTGTAATTTGCGTGTTATTTGAATTTTCTGTTATCCGTCTGATTGTGGGAGTTTCGGGGTTATTTTCCGCCGGTGAGGGCGTTTTTGCGGTAGCTTGCCGGGGGAAGACCGACCTCCTGCTTGAAAACGCGGGAGAAAAGGGAAATGTCGGAAAATCCCGTGCGCTTGGCAACGTCTGCGACGGAGAGCTCCGTGGTGCAGAGAAGCTCCATGGCGCGGGAGATGCGGAATTTCCGGACGTACTCCGACGGGGTCATGTACAGCGCCGCTTTGAATTTGCGGGTCATGTAGTCCGGGGACAACCCGGTCACGTCGGAGAGATCGTTCATGGTGATGTTCTCGCCATAGTGATCGTCCACGTACCGGAGGATTTTGTACACGTAGCCGTAGTAGTCGTCGTCGGACTGGGTTCGCTTGTCCCGCTGTTCCTCAAACATCCGGGAATAGCGGATGAGGAAGGAGGCAAGCCGGTTTTTCAGCGAGCACTGCCAGCCGGTGCGCTTTTCGAGCCGTTCCGTGCGGATATTCTCCAGGGACTGCTCGAGATTCCGCCGCTCACCCATGTCGACATGGAGGATGCGGATCCCGGTCACGTCGGAGGTGGTGTCCGAGAGCATTTCATCCAGTCCCGGCAGCTGTTTCAGTTCCGGAAGCAGGGAGCCAAGCTCGTCGGCGGAAAAGATGAGATTGTACAATTTTGTCTGGTAAGCGTTGATGTAGGAATGATTTTCGCCCGGCTTCACGAAGAAGAGATCGCCGGTGACGAGGATATTGATGATTCCGCCTGCCGAATGGAGCGTAAATCCGTCTTCCACGTACACGATTTCATAGAAATCATGGGAATGGGGCTGCATCCTGCCGTTATGCTCAGCCGGCACAATGGCAATCCGCGGACCGCCTTCGGAGAATTTTTCGATATTCAGCACATTCGCCGTGGGAACCACACTCCTTTCGCGGGGAATTTCTGTCATTCCGTAATATCCTTCACCTGCACGACCGCGCCGCCGTTTTCGTTGGATTTTATCATCGCATGGATGACGCGGCTGGCTTCGAGACCTTCCCGTCCGCTACCGTCGATTTCTTCCGGCTTTGCACCTGCGGCGATCTGATCCACAAAGGCATGGATGCGGTCGCGGAAGGTGTCGTAGAAGCATTCGAAGCGGTTCGGACCGTCGAAAACGGGGTTGGCGTACACTTCGCGCATGGGAGAATTTGCGGGATAGAGAACTGCCTCGCGCCACATATCCTCGAAGGTGAAGCGTCCGTCGGTGCCTGCGACTTCACAGCGTTCCATGGGATGACCGCGGGTGATGTCGTAGGAGGAGGTGAGATGCCCGACCGCACCGGAAGTGAAGCGCATTGCCGTGGACTGGGTCGACCAAATATCGCGTCCGGGAGCCTTCATGCCGAAGGTGGAGACTTCCTTGATCGGACCCATGAAGTAATGCATGATGTTGATGCTGTGCGGGTTGAGTGCCTTGAAGTGGTAGTATTCGGACTCCAGCGGCATGAATTTGCCGATCCAGAGAGACATATTGCAGAAGAGGAGGGAGCCGAGACGGCCGTCGGTCTGCCATTTTTTCGCCTGACGCGCGGCGGGAGTGAAGCGGTGGTTCATGTCGATGCCGTAGCAGAGTCCCTTTTTCTCGGCGAGCTCGACCATTTCGACCGCGTGGCGGAGATTGTTGGAGATGGGCTTTTCGCCGAGGACGTGACAACCCGCTTCGAGCGCTTCGATGGTGGGTTCGTAGTGGTCGCTGGCGTATTCGTAGCCGCCGGTGGTGACGGAGCAGATGTCCGGGTTCAGTGCGGCGAACATTTCGGATGCCTTGGTGAAGTAGGGAACGCCGAATTTTTCGCCTGCGGCTTTTGCGAGCTCGGGCACGCGGTCACAGACTGCTACGAGTTCGGCTTTATCGGATTCGGTATAGGCGCGGGCATGGCGGTGTCCGATGTGACCCATACCGACAACGCAGGTACGCAGCATGGCGATACCTCCTTGGGTGGTGATAATAGTAGTTGTTTTTTCTTTGAAGTCCGGCTTTGGATTCACTCTGTCTCTGCATCATTTTTCCGGCAGGATATACCGGTACACTGCGGCAGTTTTGCGGATTTCTCCTGTGTATGAGAGGGAATGCGCGAACGTGCCGTCATCGTCATCGGGCGGATATATAGTGCACATGTATTCATGCGAGAGTGAGCCGAGGATCATCCTGCCATCCTGATAGAAGCACAGGTCTTCAAATTCCGGATGGCGGATGACGGTGTATTTGTCTTTGATGCTGTGGATGAACAGCTCCGGGCAGTATTCGGCGAGAATTTCCCGCGTTTGAGGACAGCACCGGTAGACGAAGATTTCCAGCTCCCGGTTGAACCAGCCGTACCAGTGATATGTAGTAAATTTCTGCACAAAATACGGCTTCAGAGCGTCGCGCAGGGGATTTTTCCTTTGCTGTATCTGAGGAGCGATTTCCCGGAAATCTTCCGTGATGGTGAAGGAAAAGCAGTCGCTGCACCGGAACATGAGGTCGAACAGAGCCGCCGTTTCCTCCCGGATTTTGTCCTTCCTGTTCAGATTCGTGTGGGAATACTCGTAAACCGGAATTTCTGCGGCGGGGGTGTCCGTACCCCGGATGTACTTATTTTTCAACGCCCATTTCCTTGAGCTTGGACTGGAGCTTCTTTGCCGCTTCGGGGTCACCGATGTGGAGATTGTTGTACGCTTCTTCGCTGGATTCAAACGGTCTGCCGAAGCCGCTCCAGTTGAGGTTGGTGTACATGGGGTTGGTATGACCTACTTCAGCTTCACGCTTTGCGATGTGAGCTTCCATGCGTGCTTTCAGGAAGGCAACCACGTCGGGATTCTGTTCCGCGATGTTGTTGTTTTCTTCCGGGTCGTCGATGAGGTTGTACAGCTCGACTGCGGGCTTGAAGTGGAAGTCGGGTTCCAGTGCGACCATGAGCTTCCATTCGGGAGTTCTCCAGCCGTGCTTTCTCATCCATGTAGCTTCGGTGATGTAGAATTCGGGTTCCTGACGGATGCCTTCGCCGGTGATCGCCTTGGTCATGTCACGGCCGTCGAACTTGATGCCGCAGTCGATGCCTGCAAGGGAGAGGATGGTGGGAACGATGTCCTTGGTCTGGGTGATGTCGTCCACGTGGCCTTCGTAACCGAACTTGGGATACTTGAACATGAAGGGAACGTTGAGAACGCAGTCGTAGATGGAGTGATGGTCGAAGTAGCAGTCGTGATCGTAGAGGGTTTCGCCGTGGTCGGAGGTGAAGACTACGATGGTATCTTCTTCGAGACCGAGCTCCTTGAGGCGGGTCAGGATGTGGTTGATGCAGAGGTCCATGTAAGCCACGGATGCGTCATACTGTGCGATGATGAATTCCGCGTCGGTGCATCCTTCGGGGAACCATGTGAGGAAGTAGTCACGGAAGGGCTTGAATTCGTAAACGGGAACGAGGGACTTGTTTTCGGGATCGAATTCGTCGCCTTCGTAGAACATGCGGGTGAAGGGTTCCTTGGTGTAGTAAGGAGAGTGAGGATCCATGTGGCGCATGAAGAGAACCCACGGCTTGTCCTGAGCTGCAAGGCGTTCGAGCTCGGGGATGGCAACCTTGTTCATTTCTTCCGCCTTATTGGGGTTCCAGTCGGGATAGTTGATGTACTTGTCGCATCCTCTGCAAGCGTGACCGCCGATGTAAGTGGAGGTATAGCCGTAGTCCTTGAGGATTTCGGGAAGGGTACGCACTGCATCGGTGAGACCGCCCTGATGACGGAGCGCAACGCAGTCGGTGGAGAAGCAGTCCATACCGGTGAGCATGGAAGCGTAGCCGGGTGTGGTGGGGATGGAAGGGGAGTACATCTTATCGAAGGTGATACCGCCGTCCTCGATGAACTTGTCGATATGGGGTGTGGTCAGACGGTCATAGCCGTAGAGGGACATATGGTCACTGCGAAGGCTGTCGATACCGAAGAAGAGTATGTTGGGATATTTGTTAGCCATGATACGGGCTCCTTTTTCTTTATTTAAATTACAGGTAGTCTGCGTGATTCATTCTGCATTGTCATCTCGCGCCGAGCATTTTCAGAACAGCGTTCATGTAGCCGTAGCTTTCCGCTGCGATTCTGGTAGCATCCGCGAGAGTCTGTTCGGGACCGATGACTTCGAGACAAACGGGACCGTTGTACTTCTGGTCAACCATTGCCTTGAAGTAGCCGTAGAGGTCGATATCGCCGCGTCCGCATGCCTGATTGGTGGGATCACCCGGGGAGGGACCTTCACCCTTGCAGTCACGGATGTGGATGTGCTTCATCTTGGAGAGGACTGCGGGAAGAGCAACGGCGGGATTTTCGCCTGCGCGGTGGATATGGGACGGGTCCATGTCAACGCCGAACGCGGGAGAGGTGATGGTATCCATCATGCGGAGGGTAGTGGGAGTCGAGAAGACAGCTGCGCCGACGTGAGCCTTGACGCAGAGGGTGATGCCGAACTTTTCCGCGTCTTCGGCGAGGATCTGGATGGTTTCGAGGGAGGTTTTCATGGTATCTTCGTCGTTCATTTTGCCGCCGGGGCCGATATTGACGATCGGGATACCGATTTCCGCGCATGCTTCAAAGGCAGTATTCAGGCGTGCTCTGTCCTGAGAAGCAACTTCGGTAGAGAGGAAGGGAAGATCGAGCTCTTCACGGATGGCGATGAGTTCAGCCTTCTGGTTTTTCCAGTCAGCGAGGTTGAGGTGTTCGCACATACCGCCGATTGCGGAGATTTCCACGCCGTCGTAGCCGCATTTCTTGATGGCTTCGGCTGCTTCGCGGAAGGAGAATGCTTTGAAGAGCACGGAGTTGACGCCGAGTTTAATCATGGTGGGTTGGGTTCCTTTCGTGTATTTATTTTTAATTTTTTTCTTTGTTGGTTTTGGGTTTTGCTTTGGATTTTACGGGATTTTATAAGGTAGAAAAGCTCCGCTTTTCAAGATTTTATGGCCTCCGCAGCCGGCGCACAAAGGACCTCCGTTGCCGGCCCTTTGTGAATTTCCGCAACCAGAGCTTTCCACTCTGGACTTCCCGCCGCGGGCGCCATACCCGTGCGGTTTTTTAGTTGAGAAAGTTTCCTTTAGGGTTAATGACACTGGATTTCCTCGGTAAACTCAGCCTGCGGCGGCGAGATGAGACTGCATATGGCACTTATAGTCACGATGGTATCACTGGATTTGCCTCATAAATTTCAGCCTGCGGCGCGACTTAGGTTTACTTTGTTTCTGTTGACGGGACGTCGGTCTTAACCGTAGGGCAGGGGCTTGCTCCTGCCGCCAATAAAGATACACTTCCGGCGATGAACCTGCGGCGCGGTGAGGTTTTACTTTGCTCTGTTGACGGAACGTCCGCAAAACCGTAGGGTTGGGGCTTGCCCCCGACCGCCGGTTCAAACAAAACATCCGGCGATGCTCAGGGACGCCACCCTTAACCAGCCTTCCCCGTGCACTCGCTTGAAATTTCAACTTCACAAACGCAGCCGGGGAAGGTGTCACGGTTTTTTCTCAAAAAATCCGTGACGGATGAGGCGTGAATCTCTCAGACTGCGGCGCAAACTTACGTCTATGCATTCTGCCTGCATCAATAAATCCGGTTGATAATCACCTGAAACGCATCGTCGTACGCGTCTTCTGCGCGCTGTTTGATTTCGCCGCAGTTGTCCTTGTTGCAGTATTCGAGGATGAAGGGCTTCTTGTCGGCATAGCGGATGTAGCATTCCATGAACTTGACCCAGTCGATGTCACCGTCGCCGATGTTCACGCCGTAGGTGGCGTTGATTTTTCTGTCCTTGCCGTGGAGGTAGTAGACGTCGTGACCGAGGTAGTGGAACATGCCTTCTTCATCGGAGTTTGCGAGGAAGTTGGCGGGGTCGAGCATGGCGCCCAGACGCACGTGGGATTCGGCTTCGAGCTCTTCGATGAGGGTTTTCAGCCGTCTCGGAGAGGGAATGATATCGAGAACGCATGCCTCCAGTGCGATATGTACGCCGGATTTTTCCGCGTCAAGGCAGATGGTTCTGAGGGTTTCCTTGAGGTTCTGGTAGTCGGATTCGTAGGTATCAGCGTTGATGCCGCGGCGTCCGGGAGTGAATCCGCATTCGCTTGCAAGGTAGGGAATACCGGCTTCGGCTGCGAACTCGATATAGCGGCGTGCGTAATCGATGGCGGCTTCTCTTGCGGAAGGCTCGGGATTTCTCAGGTCGGTGAAGAGACCGAGGGATGTGACGCTGATTCCGCGGGAGGTGAATTCATTTTTCGCGGCTTTGACGGCTGCGGGTGTGATGCCGCTGAGGTCGCCGATGCCGTTGTATTTCCAGCCGGGGAGTTCCGGATGAACGAAGCAGAGTTCGGTGCACTTGAAGCCGTGGCTGTGCATCTGTTCGGCGGTGTCGGAAATCGTCAATCCGTTAAACGAACGTGAGGTGATACCGATATTCAACATAAAATTTTCCTCGTTTGTTTTATTGAATTTGGCGATAAGCAGAGTTTCGCCGTGATATTTTCATTATAATATGACGAAAAACATTAGTCAAGAGGTTTGGAGATAATTTTAAGTGAATTTCTCCGGGTGCGCGGAAAAAGTCAAATTTGGATGAATCGGCATTGCGGGAGATGGGCGGATATGGTATAATGAATGCGGAATGTAATGGATGGAAAAATTTCCGGAAATCGTGTAACAAATCCCGTGCATCGTTGTCTAACGGGTGACGGAGAAAAAGTCAAGACGGAAATTGTGCGGAAGGCAGGTGGTGTTGTGCGGAAGGAGAAAAAGGAAATCTCGACCGAGGCTCTGTGCGCGGAGTATGAAGCCGTGTACCGGTACCTGCTCGTGCTCTGCCGGAACCGGGAGGAAGCGGAGGACATCACGCAGGAGGTTTTTCTGCGGGCAATGAAGAGTGCATCGAAATTCGCCGGGGACAGCAGTCTGTACACGTGGCTGTGTGCGATCGGGAAGAATCTGTGGCTGAACCGGTGCAAAAAACGCGGACGCGAGGTGCAGGACGAGATGCTCAGCGACCGTGCCGGTGACGAATCAGTGGAAGACGCACTCGCCGAGAAGGACACAGCCCTGCGGATTCACCGGATTCTGCACGGACTTCCTGAGCCGTACAAGGAGGTTTTCTCCCTGCGCGTTTTCGGTCAGCTCGCGTACGGAGAGATTGCCGCCCTGTTCGGGAAAACGGAAAGCTGGGCGAGGGTGACGTACCACCGGGCGAAAAAGATGATACTGGAAGAATCACGAAAGGAAGGAATTTATGAATCAGACGAATGAGAACGCGCTCCCATGCGAAATCGTGCGGGATCTTCTGCCGCTGTATCACGATGACGTGGTCAGTGAAGTGACGAAAACGGCGGTGGCGGGGCATCTTTCAGACTGCGCGGACTGTGCGGTGGAATTTCTGAAGCTGAGAACGGAGCTCCCGGCGGAAGAAACATCACCGAAGAGGAAGTTTATGGATTTGCTGCGTACCCGGAGGAAATACCGGATTCTTGCGGCAGTGATGGCTGCTGTGCTGGTGTGCGGACTGCTCACAGGCGGATATTTCCTGCAAGCGCAGTTTCCGGTGGTGGAGTTTCATGAAGAAGTCACCATAGAACGGGTTTACCGGTACGAAACAGAGAATGAATACAAATATTTCGTAATTTTGACTCACCCCATGTACGGCGGCATGCGGATCAAACCGGAGGCGCGGAGCTTTGATGATATAGGTGCGGATCTGGATATTCTAAGGCTCAATTTTACAAAGCCGCTGATATCTTTTAAGTGTGGTATGAGTTCGCGGATCATGATAATTGAGGGCGGATATGCAGAGAATACGGATGGTATTACAAAGATTGATTACGATCTTGTGACCGATGGCGGCGATATTGTGTGGAGTGAGGAATGGAACAATATCGAAACTCCCGC
>JAFUQY010000035.1 GCA_017472105.1 Clostridia bacterium
ACACCACCGGCATGACCATCGCGTTCGGTGAAGGCAATACCATCGTAATCACTCCCGCAGAAGGCAAGTCCTTTGCATCCGGCGAATACAAGCTGACCTTCGCCATCGGCGTTGAAGAATTCAGCACGGCATTCAGCCTCGTAATCATCGAAGTCGAGATCCCGGAAACTCCCGAACAGCCGGAACAGCCCGAAACTCCCGACAATGGTGAGACTGAAACTCCGGAAACTCCGGACAACGGTGAGACCGAAACACCCGAGAACCCTGACAATGGTGGAACCGAAACACCCGAGAACCCTGACAACGGCGAGACCGAAACACCCGAGAACCCCGACAACGGCGAGACTGAAACTCCCGAGAACCCCGACAATGGTGAAACTGAAACTCCGGAGAATCCTGACAGACCCGAGCATCCCGACAGACCCGACCATCCCGGCAGACCCTGAGATTTACCTGTAACCGGTTTGGTTCAATAAAAAAACAGCCCGCAGATTTTCTGAGACGTCTGCGGGTTTGTTGTATTCAGTTGACGCTGACTTCCCCTGCAAGAACGCGCCTGTAATCCGCGTAGTTCTTTTTCAGCAGAGCCGGTGTGTCAAGCTCGTACGGACATTTCTTCACGCACGCGCCGCATTCGATGCAGGACGTGGTTTTCTCCATTTCCGCCTGCCAGTGTTCGCTGAGCCAGCCTGCGGACGGTGCACGTCGGAGCATGAGGGACATTCTCGCGCACTGGTTGATGGTGATCTCCTTCGGGCAGGGCATGCAGTAACCGCATCCGCGGCAGAAATCCGCACCGAGCTGAGCCTTGTCGTGTGCAATCAGATCTGCAAGCTCACCGCTGTATTCCGGCGGATTGTCCATGCAGGAGAGCCACTGTTCCAGTTCATGTTCCCGCTGGATGCCCCAGATCGGCAGGACGCTGTCATACTGCGAGATGAACGCGAACGCCGCACGGTAATCGGTAATCAGCCCGCCGGCAAGTGCCTTCATGGCGATGAATCCGACGTTCTTTTCGCGGCACAACTGAACGAGAGCGATTTCCCGCGCGCCGGAGAGATAGCTGAACGGGAACTGCATCGTTTCGTAAAGTCCGGATTCGACGCATTCCTCCGCCACGCCGATTTTGTGACAGGTGATGCCGATGTGCCGGATCATGCCCTGACGCTTGAAATCCTCCATGGTTTCGTACATGCCCGTGCCGTCGCCGGGAGCATAGCACCGGTTCGCGCAGTGGAACTGGTAGATGTCCACATGGTCGGTTTTCATCAGCGTCAGCGAGGTTTCAAGGTGCCGCTTCATCTCATCCGGCGTCGATGCACCGGTTTTAGTGGCGATGTGGATTCTGTCCCGCACATCCGCAAGAGCCGCGCCGATTTTTTCTTCGCTGTCGGAATAGGCACGGGCGGTGTCGAAGAAGGTCATGCCTCCCTCATACGCACGCCGGAGAATACGGACAGCGGTTTCCATGTCGTCGCGCTGAACGGGAAGTGCACCGAACGCATTCTGCGGGGACGTGATTCCCGTGGAGCCGAGAGTAACCTGTTTTATCATAAATGTCTCCAGAATTTAAATCATTGAAATATCCGTGACATCCCCGATGGGATTGGTGACAACACGGGTGCCGCGCGGACTGTCGAATTTCTTTTTGCCGTTGATCCAGCCTTCGAAAATGCCGCCGTGCATGTGGAACCGGTAGGTGTAATCGCCGTGCTCGAAGATGTATTCGGCTTCCGCAGTATCGTCGGCAATGCCCGTCCAGATGATCTGATCGCGCACCATTTTCAGACCGTACATGCGGGTGGTGTATTCGAGGAACGCCAGAGCCGTCGGACCGTAGCATCCGTTTCCGTAAGGCGAGGGCTGCATCGTGTACGGGTCAAACTGCTGGGTGAAGCGGAGATTTTCGCCGGAGAGGGAAATCGCCTCATACAGCTTTTTGCCCAGCCGCGGGATGATGTCGTACATGCCGTAGTTTTCCAGTGCACGGATGGCACGCTGGTATGTGAGACCCTGCGGCTGACCGCTCCAGTTGTTGTTCGGGTCGGAGAGGAACAGCGGATCGTTCGCCGCAATGGAAGGCAGGGGCATGGGAGTCCAGAATTCGTCGGGGTTCAGGAGATGCCGGTTCACGAAACGCTTTGCCATGTACATGTCGAACGAGCCGTGATACATGCACCGCAGATTGTTGTGAATCAGCGTCGGCATGATCTCGTTGTCACAGTCGCGGTCGAAGCATGCGGACTTCTCATCCACCCAAAGATAGCTCCGGATTTTGTCACGTACCGCCTGAGCCTTGTCCGCCCACTGTTTCGACAGACCGGAGTCCGGATACAGGATTGCCGCGATTTCGGAGAGGGTCTGACGTCCGTCGCAGGAGTAGCTCATGATATCCATGGATTCGTAAGGGAGCTTTTTCTGTCCGTAGGGCGCCTCGTCACTGCCCCATGCATTCGGTCCGCTGAGGAAGCGCGTGCAGTGATCCTCGCCGGTATCCCAGAGGCACCATGTCTCAAGGCAGCTGTCGCCGTCGGAGTCGCGGGTCTTCCAGAGATAGTTGTCGAACCGTTCCAGTACGTCATAGAGCTGTGCGAGATACTCCCGGTCGCGTCCGTTCAGGTACCACAGATTCAGCGCGTGATACGGGAAGCAGTAGCCCTGGAAATGGGAGAACATCACGTCGATGATTTTTCCGTCGCGGAATCGGATCACGGAGGGAATTCTGCCGTCCTCGCGGATCAGATCCATGAAGAACTTCTGATTTGCCAGTGCGGTTTCCATGTTGTGAGTGGCAAACATCTCGCCGCCCATCGGCTGGGTTTCGAGCCAGATTCCGTTGTACCCGCCGCCTTCGATCAGAACGTGGGTGTCACCTGCGGGAATGATGTTTTGGTTTTCCACAGCGACCGCCGCGTCGTGGATTCTCTGCCATTCGGGATTGGATATATTGAATTTTACGCTTGTATGTACCATGATTTCCTCCATCAATAACTTGTCCGTGTGATGATATTGTCCTGAAGATCGCGGGAGAGCCGGACGAAATAATCGCTGTAACCGCCGACACGCACGATCAGGTCGCCGTAGTTTTCCGGATGTTCCTGTGCGTCGAGAAGTTCCTCCGCCGAGAGCACGTTCACGGACAACTGCTGACCGCCGCCGGTGAAATACGCCTTCGCCAGATTCACGAAGGACTGCATGCCCTTTTCCGTCGCGAACAGACGCTTGTCAAAGCGGAGCTGGAACACGAATCCGCTGGTCACTTCCGTCTGATCGTAGGTCAGCGCGGATTTCACAGCCGCCGTGGGACCGTTCACATCGCGTCCGGGAACCGCACCGATGCAGTCGGCAAACAGGGGATCGCCCGCCATGTGACCGTTCGGAAGCGCAGCGCATGCACGTCCGTTGCCAGCCGCACGGTTGAAGGTACTGCATCCGCCTGCGAAAATGCCGCCGCGGTAGGTCGATTTCGTCTTGAGATACGCGAACCAGTGATCGGACAGATCCTTCATGATCGAGTCAACATAATCGTCGTCGTTTCCGAACTTCGGAGCGGTCATAAAGAGCGTCCGCATGTCCTCGTAACCCTTGAAATTGGCTTTCAGCGCATCCACAACCTCAGCCATCGAGTATTTTTTCTCGTCAAACACAAATTTTTTGATCGCTGCGAGGGAGTCAACGCAGTCCGGCATGCCTTCGGAGAGAATCTGACCGTCACCGTAGAGCGGCCCGCCGTTCTTGTAGTCCCGTCCCGTCTCGATGCATCCGTCCAGCAGACACGACCGGAGCGGTGAGGGCGCATATCGGGCATAGGTCATCTGCGAGGACACGGACAGGCTCACGGAAACATCGGTCACGTGATCGATCTGCCGGTACAGCGCGCGCATCAGCTCATCGAAGGTTGTGAATTTCTTCGCATTGCCCGTGTGAATGCTGACCTGACTGTTCCGCTGAACGTCAACGCCGTCGTGGAGCGCAAATTCCAGACACTTGCCGAAATTCACCTCGCCGTCCTCCAGACCCATGTGGGACTTGCCCATGATGTCGATCTGGTTGCATCCGTTCATGCAGTAGAGATGGCTGTGCACGGGCGGGATTCCCATTTTCTCAAGGGCGGGGCAGACCACCTCGTCGTTGTACAAGGCAGGCATGCCGATTCCCGTCGAGAGCACTTCCGCCGCACGGTTCCACAGGCTGTCCGGGGTGTTCCGGTGCACGCGCATGGTGATGTTCGGCGTCTGATACCGGTATTTTTCCGCCAGATCAAGAACTGCCCACGACACCTCGTTCGTGCAGTCGTTCCAGTTCTCGTCACTGCCGCTGATGCACAAATTCCACGTCCGCGTGTTGTGAAATTCCTGCCACAGCCGATCAAGATGCAGCATGGGATTTTCGTCCGCGCGCCAGTAGTCGATGAAAAACTGATCCAGCCGCCCGGGAGAGTCGATGCCGTCGAAGGTGAACACCATCCAGAACAGCAGAATCGCCGAGCGCATGTCGTATGCCGGATGCTTCGGGATCACCTCAAACGCACGAGAAATCGTGAGATACTCGGATTTTTTCGCTTCATCCGGCTCGTTTTCCGCCATGTCAAGCGCGAGCAGACGGAACCGCTCACCAAGAATATCCAGCGCGTCCATGATGATTTCGCATCCGTCGTAGAATGCACCTTCGTCGGGATTGAGCGGACGGTACTTCGCCAGCTTTTCACGGATGCCGACCGTGCCCGCGTGAAGGAGAAAATCGTAGTCGGGATTGGAGTGTCCTGCCCAGCCGCCGCCCCAGCATGCTCCCGTGGATGCGAGCTCGCGCTGGTAGGAATCCTGATGCCGTCCGATCTGCATGCCGGTGGAGTATTCCTGCACGTATTCGCAGATCTCGTTCAGAAGCGCGGCGTGCTCCGGGAATTTTTCGGCATTCTCGCGGAATCTGCCGGTATTCACCCAGACGCCGCTGCCGAAGTTGCAGCCCATCCCGGACGTCGGCGTCTCGGATGAAGCATAGCAGAGGAAGGTTTCGGAAATGCGGAGGGTGCAGTGCTTTGCGGTTTCGCGGGACGCCATTGCCATGCGCACATTCAGCGGCAGCTCCCGGTTTTCATAAAAAGTAAAGCCGTACGGCTCGATTTTTCGGATATCGGTCATAAATTCCTCCGAGGCGGATTTCCCGCAGAAGATTCATACAAATATTATAACGGATTTCGTCCGTGAAGTCAATAAAATATGGCTTTTGACGGTAAAAAATCACCGCATCCGTCAGTTGCAACCCGCAGTTGCGGAATTGACACCCTGAAACGCTTGCACAAATGCAGGATTTTTGCTATAATGTCATCATCGGAAGAAAGCATGAGTCTGAAAAAGGAGACTGACATGAGACTGAACTATAAAATTTACGACTGCCGAAAGAAAGCCGGAATGTCACAGGAGGCACTGGCGGAAAAGCTCGGTGTGTCCCGTCAGGCGATTTCGAAATGGGAGCTTGGCACGGCGGTTCCGGAGCTTGAAAATCTGCTGGCAATCTCGAAGCTGTTCGGCGTGACAACCGACTGGCTCCTGAACGATGACGAAGAAGAGCCTGCGGAAGACCCTGACAGTAAGGAAGAACCAAAAGAAGAAATCACGCCCGCCGGAAAACAGAAGTTACACGAGGAATCCGATCCTGTGGGTGATGCACTGAAATCCAGCCGGATGGCGCAGGAGTCGGATCAATGGGGCGAGGCGGATCCGAAGTTCGGCAGGACCGCGGACGGACAGACGGACTACGGCGGATTCCGCGACACGAGTTCCCCTTACGCAAACATCCCCGGCACCCTCGGAAAGTACGCGAAGAAATTCGGCTGGCTGCTCGGCGTGTACATCTCGTTCATCGGCGCGGGTCTGACTGCGTTCGGCGCGGCTGCGAAGTTCATCGTCAACAGAATGGTCAGCGGATTTACGTCAGTTACTACTTCAATGACAAATGTGATGAACCCCTTCGGCGGCAGTCAATACGGCGGCATTGTCATTGAAGGTGCGGAAGGGATGCCGGATGAACTGCTGGACGAGATTTACAGCAGCATCGGCGGAGGCTACGTATCCTCAGCTGATCCCGTGATTTCCTTTGCCGAGAACAATCCCGTCTCCATCCTCGCGGGCATCATGATTTTCGTCGGTGTCGTGATGATCATCGGCGGCCTCATTCTCGCGTGGTACCTGCACAGACTGGGGAAACAGAACTGAACACAAAAAGGTACGGCAATCCCAAACGGGAAAACCGTACCTCTTGTATTTATGGAGTTATGTTCGTTTTACCGACCGGTTATACACCCTTCTTCGCGCGGTCGATGTGTTCCAGTTCGGTTTCGTTGTACTTGGTCACATGACCCGGGATGGGCATGAGCTTTTCGTGGATAACGTCGATGAT
>JAFUQY010000290.1 GCA_017472105.1 Clostridia bacterium
CCTTTTTGAAAAAAGGTTTTCCCCAAACCCCTTTCCAAAAACTTTCCGCCAAATGGTCTGGACAAAGTCTGTGCAGACCGGAAATAACCATTCTTTCTTTTTACTATGAAAAAAGCTGCTTATGTGTGGGACTGGTATCTCAAAAGCGTGGACGAGCGTGACATTGCCGTTCTTGATATCATCAATATCGCGTTCGGGAAAGTCAGAAACAACGTCCTCGATTTTGACAAGCCATCCGTCCCCGCCGAAATTGCGCGGATTCACGCGCAGAAGCCCGGTATGAAGATCCTGCTTTCCGTCGGAGGATGGGGTGCGGGCGGATTTTCCGTCATGTGCCGCACGGCCGAAGGAATTGCGGAATTTGCTGCGTCCTGCGTGGATGTTGTGGAAACATACGGGCTGGACGGCATTGACCTCGACTGGGAATACCCGACCATTGATTCCGCCGGCATTGATGCCGATCCCTCCGACCGTGAAAACTTTACTCTCCTGCTCCGCGCTCTGCGTGACGCGCTGGATACGGCATATCCGGACACGCACAAAATGCTGACGATTGCCGCCGGTGCAGGGAAGTATTATGTGGACGCGGTGGAAATTCCGGAAATCGTGAAGGTACTCGACTACATCTCGCTGATGACGTACGATATGCGCGGCGCATGGTCGCCCGCCGGACATCATACGGCACTGTACGGCAGTCCCTCTGCGGACGCAACTGTCCGTCTGTTCCATGAAGCCGGAGTTCCTGTGGAAAAACTCATGATCGGCGCGGCTTTTTATTCCCGTAAGTGGACAAACATTCCCGAAGGAGGCACGCACGGTCTCGGACAGGCGTGCGACGATCCGGACGACCGGGAGAGCGGTATGTTCGGCCCGGGATTTGCCAGACTTGCGGAAGATTACATCGACAAAAACGGATACACCGCCTATTACGACGAAGAATGCGGTGCGTCCTGGCTATATAATGAAACCGAGCGCACGTTAATCAGCTATGACGACGAACGGAGCGTTGCCGCCAAAGCAAAGTATGCGGCGGAAACCGGTCTGTACGGCGTTATGTACTGGGAACATTCCTGTGACCCGACCCGACGGCTGATGAACGCGCTTGCAGAAGGAGAATAATCATGCAGAGAACTTGTGTCGTAGGTATGGGACATATCGGACATCGTCATGCACGCGCCTATACCGAATCCGATAAAGCGGAACTCGTCGCTGTCTGTGACCGCGTTCCCGAACTCGCAAAGGCTGCCGGTGAAAAGTTCGGCGTACCGTATTTTACCAAGGCATCCGAAATGTACGCGGCCATGAAGCCCGACATCGTCAGCGTCACGACCGGCGGTTTTGAATACGCCAGCGACCACTACGAACCCACCATCGAAGCGTTTGAAGCGGGATGCCACGTTCTCGGCGAAAAGCCGATCTCGAACAACCTCCGCCACGCCGTTGAAATGGTCGAACTCGCCGAAAAGAAGAACCTCTGCTACGGCATCGACATGAACCACCGCTTCACTCCCGCCGCACGTCAGGCAAAGAAGTGGCAGGACGAAGGCCGTCTCGGTTCGCTCCTGTTCTGCAATATGTCCCTGTGGATCGGCAAGTTCATGCCCCTTGAATCGGTTTACTACCACCTCAAGGCACTGAACCCGCACAGCATCAACATCATGCAGTATTTCTGCGGCCCGATCACGGAAGTTTCCACCTACGCGATGACGGCTCCGGGCAGAAACATTTACTCCACACAGTCCACCGCCATGCGGTTTGAATGCGGCGCGGTCGGACATCTGACCTCGTCCTACGACATCACCCGCGGCCATCCGATGGAACGCTGCGAAGTTGCCGGCACCGACGGTCGCTTCACCTTCGAAGATATGTGGCGCGAAGCCGTTCTTTATCCGGCAAATTCCCCCGTACGCGAAGTTTACGCGAACCCCGTATTCGACGGTCCGAACCGTTTCGAATGCTTCTACGACACCTTCCGTGACCGTATCCACGCATTTGTGGATCAGGTAGACGGCGGTGCGAAGCCCTCCGAAATCGACGGCAGCGGCCGCGAAGGTCTCGAAGCGTCCCGCGTTATCCACGCGATGATTAAGTCCATCGAAGAAGGCAGCGCATCCATCAAAGTAAGCGAAATCACCGACTAACTGCCGGATCCCCGCAGTTCCCACATACTACCATGCCAGAGTTATTTCAGAAAAGTACATTTTTCAGTGAACCGCCGGAAATCCGGATTCATGAGGCGGAGCACGACGGACGGCTCGGTTCGCACACGCACGAATTCTATGAGCTTGTGTATGTTGTTGACGGATTCACGCTCCACTCCTCCGCCGGCCGGGTGAATATGCTCGTCACGGGCGACCTGTTTTTCGTGCGCCCCGGCGAAGAGCATTCCTACATCAACGCCTATCGGACGAAGCTGTACAATCTCATCTTCACGTCGGACGAACTCGGCTCGGAGCTTGCGGAACTGTCCAAGCTGCCGGGACTGGATGTCATGTTCTGCGGCGGAGATGACGAGAGTGTCGGTACGCGCCTGCTGCACGTCGGCATGAGCGACCGTCACAGTGTGGAATCCGCACTGGAAAAGATCAAATCGGAACGCCTGTCCAAACGAACCGGCTGGCAGTCGCTGACCCGCGCATATCTGATCTCGTTTCTGATCCGTTACTCGCGTATGTACGAAACGCAGTGGGACCGCCGCTCGCAGTCCTCGAACGATTACTACGGCTACATCTACAAAATTCTGAGCTATGTGAACGATAACTACGCGCGTCCGATCACGACGTCCGAGCTTGCCGACATCACCGGCCTTTCCCCCGACTACATGGCACGCAAATTCAAGCAGGCACTCAATATGAGCCCTGCCGAATACGTCCGCCGATTCCGGATCGCGCGCGCCATGGAACTGCTCTGCACGACCGATACCCCCGTCGCGGAAGTGGCGCAGCAGACCGGATTCTCCGACATCAGCCTGTTCTCCCGCGTCTTCAAGCAGGCCGTCGGACTTCCCCCCGCCGCCTACCGCAAAAACA
>JAFUQY010000291.1 GCA_017472105.1 Clostridia bacterium
TTGGGAGAAGTATCGACGGCAACGCCGATCATCATGCCGACGCCGCGGACTTCCTTGACGCACGGGGCTCCGATTTCGCGGATTTTCTGCATGATATACGCGCCTTTTTGGTTGACTTCATCGAGGAAATCGTCGGTGAGGCGGGAGAGGACATTGCACGCGGCCGCGCAGGAGACGGGATTTGCGCCGAACGTAGAGCCGTGCATACCGCCGGTGAGGGTTTTCGCGCACTTTTCGCCTGCGATGAAGCATCCGATGGGGAGACCGCCGCCGAGGCCTTTTGCGGACGTGACGATATCGGGCTGAATTCCGGCGTTCATATAGCCGAAGAACTTACCGCAGCGTCCGATGCCGGTCTGGACTTCGTCGACGATGAGGAGGATATCCTTATCATTACAGAACTTCTGCACCTGACGGAGGTAATCGTGGTCAAGGATATTGACGCCGCCCTCGCCCTGCACGACCTCAAGCATGACTGCGCAGACGTCATCGGTGCACGCGTCCCTGAGTGCGTCGAGATCGCCGGGCTGGCAGTACTTGAAGCCTTCGGTGAAGGGGAAGAAGAACTGGTGGAAGACGTCCTGACCGGTAGCGGCGAGGGTAGTGACGGTACGGCCATGGAAGGACTGGTTCATGGTGACGATGGTATTTCTGCCGTCGCCGTATTGATCGAAGCTGTACTTTCTTGCGAGCTTGATTGCGCCCTCATTGGCTTCCGCACCGGAGTTGCCGAAGAACATACAGGAGAGTCCGGTTCTGTCAATGATGATCTTCGCGGCTTCGGCAGCTTTATCGCAGTAGTAATAATTGCAGACATGCTGGAACTTATCAAGCTGGGTCTTTACGTCATTCTTCCAGCTTTCGTCGTTCCATCCGAAGATATTGACGCCGATTCCGCTGGTAAAATCGACATACGTCTTTCCGTTCTTATCGGTAATCCGTGCGCCGCATCCGGACTCAGGAACCAGCTCCAGCCGGCCGTACGTATTCATAATAAAGGCGTGATCCGCCTCAAGTATCTCATTGCGATTCATGTTGTGTACCTTTTGTTTGTTGTGTGGGTGGAGTGAAAGGGGGATACGGTCGCTTTTGAAAAAGCTCCGCAAAACTTTTATACTGACGAGGTTTTGGTGCTCTACGGGGAATGCACTGGTATGGTTGAGTTTGCTGCGGGGGATTTTTTTATGGACTACGTGCGTTGCGAGATGTTTCTGTATCGTTCTACGGGGATACCTGCAAAGCGCAGCTTAGGGTGCGATGCCGGTTTGTTGCGTCCGAACTATCAGAAGACCGTTCTGGGGCAGCTAGGCTCCGCCAAGACCCTATCTGCCCGCGCCGTGGAGCGATTGCGGGATTTCGTTGCTTGAATCGTACGTTCATCCGGGCTCACGCGCGCCGGGGAGACTATCCGGGGATGCTGTTTCTTTATTCTGCGCCAACTACGGTAGGGACCGGCGTCCCCGACGGTCCGACGAACAATCTGCACCGTATTTATTTTTTCCGCCGCAGGCGCTTAGTAGAACATGGTTCCGATACCTTCTTCGGACAGCATTTCGATCAGGATGGAATGCTTGATTCTGCCGTCGATGATGAAGGTTTTGACGCCGCCGTTGACCGCGGTGACACAGCAGTCGACCTTCGGGATCATGCCTCCGGAGATGATGCCTCCCTTCTTGAGGTCGTCGACTTCGTCAAGGGAGATGGCGGAGATGAGGGTTTCGGGATCCTTCGGGTCACGGAGAACGCCGCGGGTATCGGTGAGGAGGATGAGGTTTTCCGCATGCAGAGCCGCCGCAATCTCAGCCGCCGCGGTATCCGCGTTGATGTTGTAGACTCCGGACGCGTCTTCCGCATGGGCAACGGTGGAGATGACGGGGATATAGCCGTCCGCGATGCAGTGATTGATGATGGAGGTATCGATGGAGTCGATTTCACCCACGAGACCGTAGTCGGTACCTTCGGCGTCGGTATAGCGCTTTGCCTTGATGAGACCGCCGTCCAGACCGCACAGACCGACCGCACGACCGCCGGTTCTGCTGATGAGATCGACGAGCTGTTTGTTGGTCTTTCCGGCGAGAACCATGAGGGCGACCTCGGCGGTTTCCTCGTCGGTATAGCGAAGGCCGTTGATGAATTCGGACTTCTTGCCGATTTTTTTGAGCATTTCGTTCATATCGGGACCGCCGCCGTGGACGAGCACAACGTGGATTCCGGTGAGGGAGAGCAGAACAAGGTCGCTGATGACGGCATTGCGGAGCTCATCGGAGAGCATTGCGTTTCCGCCGTACTTGACGACGATGGTCTTGCCCGTATATTTCTGTATGTAAGGCAGTGCCTCGATCAGGACACCGGCTTTTTCTTCATTTGTGATAGACATGGGAAGGTTCTCCTGTGAGTTGAATTAAATCATACAAATACAAATTGTATGTTGTGTCAACAAATGATTCGTGGAGTATGCACCAAAGCCTCCCTCCGGGAGGGAGGTGGCGCGATTGAAAATCGTGACGGAAGGAGCCAGCGATTCTCTCAGCTCCGGTAATCCCCGTTGATTCTGACGTATTCGTAGGTCAGGTCGCATCCGAACGCATTCGCCGAGGCATCGCCGTCGTTCATGTTGCAGAGGATTTCGATTTTGTCCTCGGTCAGAACTCCCTTCGCGTAATCCTCGTCGAACGGGAAGCTGCCGCCGTTCTTGCAGACGGGAAGATCACCCTTCGCGGAACGGAAGGAAATGCCAATCTTCGCGGTGTCAATATCGCATCCCGCATAGCCGAGTGCGCAGATGATGCGTCCCCAGTTTGCGTCGGCGCCGTACATCGCGGTCTTCACGAGGGAGGATGCAATCACGGATTTCGCGAGGGTGCGTGCGTCGTCTTCGCTTTTCGCGCCGGTCACGCGGCAGATCAGGAGCTTCGTTGCGCCTTCACCGTCAGCGGCAATGGCAAGCGCGAAATTCTGACAGAGATGCGCGAGAAGTGCGGCGAATGCTTCGTAATCCGCGCCGGAAGCCTCGGTGATTTCCGGGTTGCCCGCGTCGCCGGAGGCAAGAACGGTCACGGTGTCGTTGGTCGAGGTGTCGCCGTCCACGGTTACCATGTTGAAGGTGTCCTTCACAGCCGCAAGAAGCGCGGTTTTCAGCGGTGCGGGAGCGATGGCGCAGTCGGTCGTGATGAAGCAGAGCATCGTGCCCATGTTCGGGTGAATCATGCCGGAACCCTTGCAGATGCCGCCGATTTTCACGGTTTTTCCGCCGATTTCACAGGAGAACGCGAATTCCTTCTTCTTCGTATCGGTCGTCATGATCGCGTTTGCGGCTCTGTCGGATGCATCCGCACCGCGGCCGAGACCGTCGATGAGCGCGGGAATGCCGTTTACAATCGGTTCGGTGGGCAGGGAAACGCCGATGACGCCGGTGGATGCCACGATGACGTCGTCCGCGGGAATGCCGAGTGCGTCTGCAAGAGCATCGCAGGTCATCTCAGCCGTCGCATAGCCGTCGGGCGTGCATGCATTCGCGTTGCCGGAGTTGCAGATGATCGCCTGCGCCGTACCGTTTTCCAGATGACGGCGGGTCACACCGACGGGAGCGGCGTAAACCTTGTTCAGCGTGAAAACACCGGCAGCGGAACACGGATGATCCGCCTTGATGAGCGCCAGATCGAGCCGTGCCGCGTTTTTGCGGAGTCCGCTGTGAATTCCGTGTGCGGTAAATCCCTCAGCCGCAGCAACACCGCCGGCGATGGGAGAGAAAGTTGTGTTGTTCATATGATTTCTCCGAATATCAGATTGAATTCTCAGAAGGGAGCGGGAACCATGTCGATGCCGGTGCCTTCATCCAGACCGAAGTACAGGTTCATGTTCTGGATTGCCTGACCGGCCGCGCCCTTGACCATGTTGTCGATGCAGGAGCAGAGGATGAGAGTGCCGGTGCGCTTGTCCGTGTGGATGGAAATGTCGCAGTAATTGGAGCGGGCAACGTTGCGGATCTGTGCGGAGACGCCCTTCGCCTCGATGCGGACAAACGGTTCCTCCTTGTAGAAATCGACGTAAGCCGCGCGGATCTCGTCCTCGGTCATGTCCGTGCACAGACGGCAGTAGATGGTTTCTTCAATACCGCGGTTCACGGGGAGCAGATGGGGAACGAACACCACATTCACACGCTCGCCCGCCGCACGGGACACGGTCTGTTCAATCTCGGGGGTATGACGGTGCGCACCGACCTTGTAGGCGGAAATGGATTCGTTGGTTTCGGGATAATGGGTGTTCTGCGTGAGGGAGCGTCCTGCACCGGTCACACCGGATTTTGCGTCAATGATGATGCCGGATTTTTCGATCAGACCCAGCTTCAGTGCGGGATAGAGCGCAAGACCCGCCGCCGTCGGATAGCATCCGGGATTCGCAATGATCTTTGCCGACTTGATTTCGTCCCGGAACAGCTCGGGAAGCGCGTAAACCGCACCGGAGTGAAGCTCGGGCTTGTCGAAGGGTTTCTTGTACCATTCGCTGTATTCGTTTTCATCCGCAAGACGGAAATCCGCGCCGAGGTCGATCAGCAGAGCACCTGACACCGCGCATTTTCCGGCAAGAATTTCGGAAAGACCGTGAGGCAGGGCGGCAAATACCACATCCGCGCCCGCAATGGCAGTGTCCTCGTCGGTGAGAGTGGGCAGTCCCAGCTTCTTGAAATTCGGATAGACCTCGTCGATTTCCTTGCCTTCAAAGGAAACGGAGGAAATTCCCGTGAGCTGTACCGCCGGATGGGTCAGCAGAAGCCGTACCAGCTCGGCACCGGCGTATCCGGTCGCACCCACAACGGCCGCTTTGATTTTGTTTTTCATATGTATAAACTGCCTTTCTGCGAAAAGGCATCGACGGGGTTATGAAACCGTAGGTGCTTTTCGCTTTTTGTTAATAAATTAGTGGTAAAA
>JAFUQY010000292.1 GCA_017472105.1 Clostridia bacterium
TAGCATATGAATGTACCACATTTTTTCCAAGTCCTCGTATTGGTATTCTCGATATTTATTCTTGTTGAATTGTTGCTTAACCCTGGTTCCCGGTGCTATCAATTCATCATACTTATCAAGTTTTCCACGAGTAATGCCAAAATGCTTCATTACCCATCCCGAAGATTTTGGTTCAAAATTCTCGGCCATTCGTTTTCACCTCCTGTACTCTCATTGTACTACTTGCGAGTACTAGCAAGTCAATAGGTTTAGAAAAGTTTTTTACAATATTTTTATTGAATTCCGCGAAAATAAGAATTTAAATATTCACTTTAATAGAACAGTGACAACGAGTATTGACATCCAATCCGAACCCAAAAACCGCTCCAAGATCGAATGGGCTGAACTGCTGTCAGCCAAAACATCTATTCCACTCAATCAATTTTCAGTTTCCATTTTTCTCCGGCGTAGAAATGTTCTCTCAAACGACTTCGATCTTGATGTCATGCGAAAAATCACGGAAAAATGGGCGAAAACAGCGGTTTTTACCCATTTTTTGACATCAATACAACCGTCTCAACATGCCCCGTGCCCGGGAACATGTCTACGGGCTGGATCCGTTTGATGGTGTAGCCGCCTTGCTTCAGTACTGCGAGGTCACGTGCGAGGGTTTCGGGGTTGCAGGAGATATACACGAACCGCTCGGGCTGATGCTTCAGGACAAATTGCAGGAAACGCTTTTCGCATCCGGCGCGGGGCGGATCGGCGAAGATGACGTTCATATGCTGCTGATTCTTCATTTCAAACGCCTTATCGTTCGCGCAGATGAACCGGGCGTTTTCGATTCCGTTGGCGGCGGCGTTGCGTCTGGCATCTTCCACGGCGTCGGAATTGACGTCAAATCCCGTCAGGCTTGCGCATCCCTTTTTCGCGGCGATGATGCCGACCGTGCCGATGCCGCAGTAGGAGTCGAGAACGTGGTCCCTCTCCGTGATTTTTGCCATCTCGACAGCCGTATTGTATAGTACCTCCGTCTGGATTGGGTTGATCTGGTAGAACGATTTTGCGGAGATGCGAAAACTGCATCCGCAGAGCACGTCCGTGATGAATCCGTCGCCATAAAGAACCGTCTCTTCCCCGTTCATCCACAGAGGCGTATCGGTGGTATTGATGATCCGGGAGACGGACTTGACGTTTTTGTGGCGGTCACACAGCTCGGCGGCGAATTCCTTTGCGTTCGGAAAAGCTCCGTCGGTCGTGACGATGGCGCAGAGAATCTCACCGGTTGCGAATCCGCGGCGCGCCATAACGTGACGGACAAGGCCCTTTCTGCCGTCGAACACGGTGAGTTTATACTTATCGAGCATTTTCCGCACGGTTCTGCACACGGACGACGCTTCCCTGTCTTCCATGAGGCAGTTATCCACATTCACGATCCCGCCGTCGGATGCACGGTACAGCCCGAAATTCACGCGGCCGCCGTTCCATTTCATCAGGTACTGCACCTTGTTGCGGTAATGGACGGGCTTTTCCATGGGGATGATTTCGTCGATGTGGCCGAATTTGCCGAGCAGAGTGATGAGCTTCTTCATTTTCATGGAAAGCTCCCTGTCGTAGGTCAGGTTCAGCGTCTGGCAGGCACCGCATTTTCCGGCGAATCTGCACTCGCGCTTTTCGTTCATGTAATCCATATCGGTCTCCGTTTCTGCATTTTCTTCAATTTATATGATATCTCTTATTATACATGCCATCCGCCGAAAAATCAACCGCTGCCGCATTTCCGCCACCCGGTTTCTCCGCAAAAATTTCAAAAATTTTTCTGTTTTTTTCACAAAACCGCCTGCCGGTTCCGTTTATAATAATGAAAGTAAATTTACCTTCAATTCGATCAAAGGAGGCAGAAAAAAATTGCAGGACGGATTTGATTTTGACGCTTTCCTGACGTCGGGAGCGTCGAAACTGACCAGATACTGCGGGGCGATTGCCGGCTCGTCCGATGCGGAAGACATTGCACAGGAGGCATATGTGCGGCTTTGGCAGAATCTCGGACGGATTCCCAACGAAAAAGCCGCGAATGCTTTCCTCTACCGCACTGCATACCGGCTGGCAATCGACGCAATCCGTACACGGAAACGGTTCCGTGAGCCTGAAACTCCCACGCGTCTCTCCGATGCGCTGTCGGAACCCATAGAGCGTGCGATGATGCAGCTTGATCCGGCAGACCGCGGAATTCTATACAGCCGGATTGTGGATGAATGCGGGTATGACGAGATTGCCGCGCGTTTTTCCAAAAATGAAGCATGGGCACGAAAGCGTTTTTCCCTCTCAAAGAAAAAACTGAGACAACTGCTCGGAAAGGATGAACAGGATGAATGAACATGATATCTCAAAAGCATTCGACAATTTAACAGGCGGAGTGAATCCCGAGGCTGTGATTCGCGGCGTACGTTCGCAGATCCGGTCAGCTGCATCGAAAAAGCGGCTGCGATTCCCCAAAGCGGCACTGCTTGCGGCGGCTCTGATTCTGCTGCTGACAGTTTCCGCCGGTGCGTACGCGGTCTATCACGGATTCAGCATCGAGCTGCCGGAAGGCGGGATTTACGACTACATTCTGCGGATCGGTCAGGACGGTACAAAGGACAGTGAATCGGAAATCCCCGTTCTGACAGAGGAAGTTTTGGTGAAAATCGAAGCTATCCGCTCAGAAACAGAGCCCGTCACGTCGTCCGATGGGTATGAACAGTACGGGCTGATTGAATTCGACACGTGGCGGGATGCTGCGGACTGGCTTGACTGCGGTCTGCTGATCGGCGATACCGTCATGAGCGAAAAGCCTGCGCTCTGGGCATATTACAAAAACGGCACACTGCAATACCTGACGCTGTACAGCCAGAACGCCGTCTGCACCACGGACATACTGATCCCTGTCACGGGAAGCGCGCAGCAGTACGAGCATTTTGTCCGCACCGGCACATCTGACACGCTCACGGAAACCCGGAGTTTCGACACTTCCGGCGGACTGCACGCTGAGATCGTTATCACGGGAACCTCCGATGTGCATGCTTCCGGCTACGTAATCCACGGCGGGATCATTTACCGGTTCGATGTAACGGCACCGACAGCGGACGAAGCGGCTGAAACGATCCGGCGCATCGCTGATACCCTGAAATAAAGCAAAATCCCATCTGAAGGACCTGCATCCGACAGATGGGATTCTGTATTCATGTGATTGCCGCGCCGACACGGATGCCGAAGAGGGATATCTCCGCGGATTCGGTGACAAAGCCCATGTCAACGCCGTTTTCGGTGACGTGCTTCTTCACGATCTCGATCTGCCAGCCGGGTCCACGATAGGTTCCGCCTTCCACGCCGACGTGCCATGCAATCACAGGATCGTGCAGATTCATGACGGCGTTGTAGTCGATGAGGAAGAGGGTCGTCCATACCGCAAGAAGCAGGACTGCGGCTGCGATGATGCATTTCTTTTTCATTCGGGCATTCTCCTGTTTCGTGTTTTTTGATTTCATTGTACCGCATCTTTCCGTCCGTGTCAATACGGTACCGCCGCAAGCACTGCGAAATTGTTCAGATCCAGTGCGGTGCAGCCCTTGTCAAGAAGGATGTACAGCACATCATTCGCAAACAGTCCGCGGGAATAACTGCTCCCGTACCCGTCCATTTCGATGTATGCTTTTTCAAAGAAGCCGCTGTCGGGATCGTAACCATATACCGCGTAGCCGCTGTCCGCCTGGAAACCGATCAGATTGCGGGATTCTGACACCAGAATCGCTTTGTGATTGCCGAGAGCCGATGACCAGCCGTATGCCGGTGTCAGCTTGTGCGTCTCGGTAACGTCGTACGGATCGGAGGTATCGAACATGGACAGCTTGAGTCCCGTTCTACTGCCCGTTTCCGCGTCCGCGTCATAGCCGAGACCGAAGAGGAGTCCGTCGGCGTAGGGATGCAGATAGCTCGAGAAGCCGGGGATTTTCAGCTCACTCATGATAACGGGTGCGTCCGGTCTGCTCAGATCGACGGCGAAAAGCGGATCGACCTGCCGGAATGTGACGAAATAGCCGGTATCCCCCGTGAACCGGACGGATTTGACCCGTTCATCCGGCGCGATGTCTTCGATTTTGCCGGTGATTTCGAGAGTTTCGTCGAGGATATACAGCGCATTTCTGCTGGTGCCGCTTTTCCATAAGTTGTTCGTGATGCCGAGGGACGGATGCTCGAGCTGTGTGCTGGTATTTTCGTTCACCGTTGTTACGACGCGGAGGTGCCCGTTGTGCTCATCCATCGAAAACTGACTGAGCAGTGCGCCCGGAACTGTGACTGCCGCCGTCGTGCGGATTTCATCGCCGAGATCAAGCCGGAGAATATGGGTGCGCTGACCCGTTGTCGTGTCGACTGCGGTGTAGGCGTCCGCCTGATACGGCTCGGAGAGGATTTCATAACTCTCCCGATCGGCGAGGTAAACGTGATCTCCGTTCATGTACACCGTGCCGCCGTAGGTTCCGAGAACTGCCTTGGATGCGCCGCGCTTCCCTGTGGAAAGATCGCACGAGGAGATGACGGTGTAGGCTTTCCAGACAATCTCCTCGGGATAGACGATGCAGCCGGTCTCAATCAGCTCGTCCGAATCCCTGCCCCGGAGCACGGGAATATAGTTTTTCGCAGTGTCCGGGTCGGCGATGTCGTCAATCGAGATACCCTTCCGGGTGATGAGCCATACGGTGTCCCCGATCATGCGGCTGGTGTTGTACAAGCCGTCCTGTCCGAGCGTTGTGATGTACCCGGGAGAGGCGGGATCGGACA
>JAFUQY010000293.1 GCA_017472105.1 Clostridia bacterium
GTGCCGTTTCCGCTCAGGCGTGCATCGCGTGGCACAAGCTCGGCGCGTCCCGCATCGTTCTCGCACGGGAGCTGACCCTCGCCGACATCCGCGAAATCCGCGCGAACATTCCCGAAACCCTCGAGCTGGAAGCCTTCGTCCACGGCGCGATGTGCATTGCGTACAGCGGACGGTGCCTTCTCTCGAATTACTTCACCGGACGGGATGCCAACCACGGCGCGTGCGCACAGTCCTGCCGCTGGAAATATTCTCCCACCGCGATGGATCTCGCCGAAGCAAACCGCCCCGACATCCCTTCCGTTGCAGCTGCGGAACAGGACGAAAACGGCGAAACCTTCTTCATGAGCTCCCGCGACATGTGCATGCTGGAACACATCCCCGAGCTTGAGGAGTCCGGCATCTCCAGCTACAAAATCGAAGGCAGAGTCAAGAGTGCGTACTATACAGCCGTCGTAACCAACACCTACCGTCTCGCAATCGACGCATACCGTCGTGATCCCGCGAACTACAAGCTCGATCCCGCGTGGACGAATGAGCTCTCCGGCGTCAGTCACCGCGAATACTCCACCGGATTTTTCTTCACGCCCCCGCATGAGGACGCAAACACCGTCACCAGTCTCGGCTACATACGTGAAAAAGCGTACCTCGCGACCTGCGTTGTCGATTCCACCGAACCCGGGCAGGACGGCCTGTACGACACCCTCTTCATCCAGCGCAACAAGCTCAAGGCGACCGACCGCGTGGAAATCATCTCTCCCGGCAAAACCGGACAGGGATTTATGGCAGATTCCCTCACAAATCTCCGCGGCGAGCCGATTGAATCCGCACCGCATCCGAACATGTACTTCCGTCTCAGAGTGCCGTTCCCCGTTTACGCGGGCGACATCATGAGACTTGGTTGATTTTATGGAACTCTTTTTTGAAATTCTCAAAGCCTTCTTCCTCGGCGTCGTGCAGGGGATCACCGAATGGCTTCCCGTTTCCTCGACCGGGCACATGATCCTCTTCGACGAGTTCGTGAAGCTTAACGTGTCCGAAGAATTCAAGGAAATGTTCTTCGTCGTCATCCAGTTCGGCTCGATTCTTGCCGTGCTGATCCTCTACTGGAACCGCCTTTTCCCGTTCTCAAAGGGCAAAACACCCGCGGAACAGAAGAAAACGTGGTCGCTGTGGCTGAAAATCGTCATCGCGGCAATCCCGGCGGCGGTCATCGGGCTCCTCTTCGACGATATCCTCGACAAATACCTCTACAACTACGTCGTCGTCGCGGCAACCCTGATCCTCTACGGCGTCGTCTTCATCGTGATCGAGCGGATGCACAAAAACCGCGTTTACACGGTCAATTCCGCCGAAGAATTCACGCCGAAGACCGCGCTCAAAGTCGGCCTGTTCCAGCTTCTCTCGCTCATCCCCGGCACATCCCGCTCCGGCTCGACCATCATCGGCGGCATGCTCGTGGGCGTATCCCGTACCGCGGCGGCGGAATTCTCGTTCTTCCTCGCCATCCCCGTCATGCTCGGCGCAAGTGCCCTGAAAATCCTGAAATACATCCTCGAATTCGGTCTGACATTTACATCGGTCGAGATCATCACCATGATCGTCGGCACCGTGACCGCATTCGCCGTATCCCTCGCGGCAATCCGCTTCCTTGTCGGATTTGTGCGCCGCCACAGCTTCGAATCCTTCGGCTGGTACCGGATCGTGCTTGGCGCAGTGGTGATGGTGTATTTCCTCCTGACGTAAACATAAGAAAAACAGCGATGCTTCCCCGGAAAAACGGGTGGGTATCGCTGTTTTGGTTTGTGGTTGCGCAATTATCCAACAAAATATGTGCAAATCGTTCGGCGGGACGCGGCATCGACAAAACAATATTTCAACACATGTGCCGAATATTTTTCACAATTTCTGTATCATCATCCCGCCGTCGACGCCGATCACCTGACCGGTCGTGTAGCCGAGGTACCCGTCCGCAAGTGCAAGCACCGTTCTGCCGACGTCTTCGGGCTGACCGATTCTCGGAATGGGGCAAAGTCCCTCCGCGATCAGGCGGTCGTATTTTTCACGCACACCGGCGGTCATGTCCGTCGCGATGATGCCCGGGCGAACCTCGTAGACGCGGATGCCGTATTCCGCAAGCCGGTCGGCGTAGAGCGTTGCCGTCATCGACAGTCCGGCTTTGGAAATGCAGTATTCGCCGCGGTTGATGCTCGAGACTTCCGCCGATACCGATGTGATAAAAATCACCGCGCGCATCGCGTCCGTTTTCACCTGTGCCATCCGGCGTGCGATCTTCTGCGTCAGGAAAAACGTCCCGCGAAGGTTGATCCCGAGGACGCGATCGAAGCTCTCCTCCGTCATCTCCAGCATATCCGCACGGACGCTGGGCGCAACTCCCGCGTTGTTCACGAGCACGTCCACTTCCCCGAGTCCCGCGAAGGCTTCTTCCGTGATCCGCTCCCGGTCATCCGCCGAGGAAATGTCTCCGCTGACGTAGAAGGAATCGGGTGAAACCGATCTCAGCTCGTCGAGATACTCCGCCACATCCGCCGCAGAACGCGTTCCGACAGCACAGACCGTATAGCCTGCTTTCGCCAGTTCCATCGAGATTCCGCGTCCGATTCCGCGTGCGGCACCCGTCACAATCGCGCGTCTTCCGTTGTTTTTCACGAAAATTCCCTCCTTCATTTGTGCAGGATCACCTTGCTGTAAATCGGCATGAACATGTCCTTATCCCGGATCGGACAGCCCGTGCAGGACATCGCGCGCATCAGCTCCGTGCATTTGGAGCAGGTCAGGCACACTTTCCGCTCGTCCAGTCCGCCGCCTTCAAGGATGTCACGCGCAAAATCCGGGTACGCGAACGCCATCCGTCCGAATCCCGCCGCGTCAATCTCACCGTTCGAAACCGCACCCGCGGCAACGTTCGGCGCAAATTTCCGCAGCCATGTGTAGCCGGTACCGATGAGGGTGATTTCCGGGCAGGTCTTTTTCAGATGCGCCGCCGCGTCGAGGAGTCGTTTTACACCCGTCAGCCGTTCTTCCGGAGGCTCATACCCGCCGTTGTCGTACGGACGGTTCACGTGCGGATTGTAGTACGGCGTGCCGAGGGTCATATCCACCAGCCGGACACCGTTTTCATACATCAGTTTGTAGAGTTTATCCGGCTCGTCCCAGTCGATTTTCGTGTAATCGTCCCGGTCAGCCGCAAAGCCCCACGGGTACGGGATGCAGTCGTACGGCCCGAACCGCGACGCGATCACGAAATCCCGCGAACGATGCACCGCCGCCGCCTGAATCGAATCCACGAACACGCGCACGCGGTTTTCGAACGATCCGCCGTATCTGCCGGGGCGGTTATACGCGGACAGAAGCTCGCTGAAGAGGTATTTGTGACAGCACTTCACGTCCGCACCGTCAAATCCCGCCTCCTTCGCCATCGCCGCGGCTTCTCCGAATTTTTCCGGAAGTGCGTCGAGGTACTCGTCCGTCACCACGGGCCAGTCCGGATCGATATTGAACTTCTCGTTCATGACCGGATTGTGGTACGAAATCACCGGACGCGGCGTGTTGTCGGGCTTGGAAAACCGTCCGGAATGGGTCAGCTGTAAAATCGCAGGCGCACCGCCGGATTTCTCGTGAATCAGCTCCGCGAGACGCTTGTACGAATCGAGATTTTCACGCGTGATCCAGAGCTGGGCGTTGTTCGTGCGGCCGTCCCAGGTCACGGAGGTCGCCTCCACCCAGATCAGACCCGCACCGCCGGACGCCATCCGGTTCACGCGCCGCATCGTCAGCTCACTCGGGGATCCGTCCGGCTCGGAGTCAAATCCCTCCATCGGATGCACGGTCAGCGAATTTTTCAGGGTCACATCGGACTCCGCAACCGTCTTCGGCTTCTCAAGAGGCGTCAGATCGTCCGACCACGGCAGCGTCACGCCGCATTTCTCCTGCGCATCAAAGAACGCTTCTTTTGTTTTGTATGTAAATTTTTCCATATTTTCGTCAGTTACGCCATCGTTTCGAGCATTTTCAGCGAAACGGAGTACTTCGTCGGCTCTCCTGCGTCAAATGCGCGATATTCGTCATACATATATTCCGCCATCCGGTGCACCTCATTGCCGAGAGAACCCGCGATGTGGGGCGTGAGGAAAACGTTCTCCAGCGTGTAGAGCGGGCTGGACGCCTCCGGAGGTTCCGGGAAGGTCACGTCAAGCACCGCCGCACGGGTAGGAACGTCACGGAGTGCCGCGATCATATCATCCTCAACCACCTGCGCACCGCGTCCGGTATTGATGAACACCGCGTGGGGCTTCATCGCATTGAAGTGACGGGCATTCATCATGCCGACGGTCTGTGCGTTGTTCGCCGTGTGGTTGGAAATGACGTCGCATTCGGCAAAGAGCGTGTCGAGATCGCACTTCACTACACCCATTTCCGCCGCCTTTTCATCCGGGAGGAACGGGTCGGAGACGAGAATTTCCACCTTGTCGAGCGTTTTCAGGCGTTCGATGACCATCCGACCGATCATGCCCGCGCCGATGATGCCCACCTTGATCTCGTAGTTGCCCGGGAAGGACACGGCGGGATGCTTGTTCGTCCACTGTGCGCCGTCGCACTGCCGGTGGAGCCGCTGGAAAAATCCCTTGGAGGCAAGAATGACCTGCGCGAAGGTGTATTCCGCCACGGGAACGCCGTTTGCCGCCCATGCCGAGAACACAGCGACGCCGGATTCGAGGAACGGCCGCGCAAACTGCTGTACCGAGCCCGCACCGTAGAACACCGCCTTCACGTTCGGGAGGTATTCGGCAATCTCTTCCGCCGTGAACGCGGGCATGCCCCATGTGGAGAACACGTAATCCGCGCGGGAGAGGATGTCCCGGTACTCGCCGATCTCGCGCTTTCCGATGACACGGTCAGTCTCGAAAATGAGCTCGCCGTGCAGTTTTTCAAGCACATCCTTTGCGTAAACATAGTCGACCCGATCCTGCGAGCCGAGAAAAACAGCGTGTTTCATTGGTTTTGCCTCCTGTTTGTGTTTTGTTATGGGAAATCCCCGTATTTGTATTCCTGCCTCATCCGTCACGCACTTTCTGCGAAAGTGGTGCCACCTTCCCCACTGCGTCCGGCTGTCTGAAACCGTTCATACCTGCTGGGGAAGGCATCCCGGAATGTTCGTTCCGCAGCATCGCCGTAAGCCAATCCGTTATTAACGCAAAAACCAGACATCCTTCCGGACCGTGCTGCGGGAGCATAAACTCAGCAAGCCTTCCCCTGCACGCATTGGAAATTTCGGCTTTCCCAACACTGTGGGGAAGGGGGACCGCCGTGTTTCTGAAAGAAATGCGGTGGTGGATGAGGCTTGTTTCTTCATCCCCCGAAATAATACCGCCCGAAGTCCTCGAATTCGAGAAGATCCGACAGAATATAATTCGAAATAAACATCCCCGCAGGGGTCAGGGCATAAACTCCGTTCCGCACGGTCATGAAGCCGTTCTGAATGAACCTGTAACACTTCCCGCCGTACAGCTGCTCGAATGACAGCCCGAACCGGCGCGAGAATTCCCGCTCGTCCAGACCGGAGGTCAGCCGCAGACGGAGCATGATGTACTCGCCCATCCGCTCACGTTCCTCGACGGTGTCGCACTCATCGGTGATCCGGATCCGGGATTCCTTCACCGTCACGCCCTCGATGTAGCGGTCCGCATCCGCCGTGAACGAAAACCGGCTGCCGTTGAAGTAGGAATGCGCGGACACCCCGAATCCGAGGTACTCGTCGCAGTTCCAGTATTTCAGATTGTGCGCGCACATGTGACCGGGACGGGCGAAATTGGAAATCTCGTACTGGAGATAGCCATAACTCCGCAGAAGGTCAATCGCAGTGATGTACATGTCCGCTTCCGTGTCGTCGTCCGGGAGATAGGGCGCGATTTCGCTGTAATTTGCATAAAACGGTGTTCCCGGCTCGATCTTGAGGTCGTACAGCGAGATGTGATCCGGCTGCATGCGCGTCAGATACCGGATCGTGTGCAGGAGGGACTCCGTCGTCTGATACGGGATGCCGAACATGAGATCGACGTTGATGTTGTCAAAACCGGCGTCCCGTGCCATCTTGAACGAGCGCGCGAAATCCTTGCGGGTGTGAATCCGCGAGAGCGCCTTCAGCTCGTTCTCATGCGCACTCTGCAAGCCCATGCTCAGCCGGTTCACGCCCATTTTCCGCAGCTTCACGAGCGTGTCGTACGAAACCGTCGCGGGATTTGCTTCAATCGTGAACTCCGCCGTTTTCGTCAGCCGGAAATTGTGCCGGATCGCCCGGATCACACGGAACAGCTCGTCCGGCGGCAGTGCGGTAGGCGTACCACCTCCGATGAAGACCGTGTCCGGCTCGTAATTCTGTGCGGCGGCGCGGTAGCTTTCCATGTGTGCGATGAGCGCATCCACGTATTTCGTCATCCGCTCAACGGACTGGCACACGGACGAATTGAAGTCGCAGTAAGCGCATTTGGAGCGGCAGAACGGCACGTGTACGTAAATCCCCAGCCGTTTTTTATCGAATGTATTGATCTGCATGAAACTCATGCCTTTCGTTTGTATGATTTGAGAGGCGAATCAATCGTCGTCATCGAGCTTCAGCACCGCCATGAACGCCTCGGGGGACACCTGAACGGAGCCGAGCTGACGCATCTTCTTCTTGCCTTCCTTCTGCTTTTCGAGCAGCTTCTTCTTTCTCGTGATGTCACCGCCGTAGCACTTGGCAAGAACGTCCTTGCGGAGCGCCTTGACCGTTTCGCGCGCGATGATTTTCGAGCCGATGGCAGCCTGAATCGGGACTTCAAACAGCTGACGCGGGATGTTGTCCTTCAGCTTTTCCGCAATCTTGCGGGCTCTGCCGTACGCTTTGTCGCGGTGCACAATAAACGTCAGCGCGTCGACCATCTCACCGTTGAGCATGAAGTCCAGCTTCACGAGATCCGACGCTTCGTAGCCTTCCAGCTCATAATCGAGCGATGCGTAGCCGCGGGAACGGGATTTGAGTGCGTCAAAGAAGTCGTAGATGATCTCGTTCAGCGGCAGCTTGTAGTGCAGTTCCACGCGTTCGGTGTCGATGTACTTCATGTCGATGAAGACGCCGCGCCGGTCCTGACAGAGATCCATGATGCCGCCGGTGTAGTCCGTGGGCGTGATGATGGATGCCGCCACGATCGGTTCCGCCGCCACTTCGATTTCGTCCGGGGACGGGTAGTTCGTCGGGTTGTCGATGCGGATCACTTCCCCGCCGCGCTTGGTGATCTCGTAAATTACACTGGGCGCGGTCGTGATGAGGTCGAGATTGAACTCACGCTCCAGACGTTCCTCGATGATTTCCATGTGGAGCAGTCCGAGGAAGCCGCAGCGGAAGCCGAATCCGAGCGCAATGGACGTTTCCGGCTCAAAGGTGAACGCCGCGTCGTTGAGCTGGAGCTTTTCGAGTGCGTCCTTGGTTTCGTTGTATTTCGCGCCGTCCGCGGGATAGATACCGGCGTAAACCATCGACGGAACCTTCTTGAAGCCCGGAAGCGGCTCGGGAGCGGGTGCGTCGCGGTGGGTCACGGTGTCACCGACACGGGTATCGGACACGTTTTTGATGGATGCGGTGAAGTAGCCGACCTCGCCCGCGGACAGTTCACCCGTGGGTCTGAGACCGAACGGATCCATCACGCCGACTTCAACGACTTCAAATTCAGCCCCGGTGTGCATGAGTTTGATCGCCTCGCCGGCTTTGAGCGTACCTTCCATGACGCGGATGTAAACCACGACGCCGAGGTAGCTGTTGTAAACGGAGTCGAAAATCAGACACTGCAAGGGAGCGTCCGCGTCTCCTTCCGGTGCGGGAACGTCGCGGATGATCGCAGCCATCACGTCGGCAATGTTCAGCCCGGTCTTTGCGGAAACGACGGGCGCGTCCTCAGCGGGAATGCCGATCACGTCCTCGATTTCCTCCTTGCACTTGTCGGGCATCGCGGAGGGCAAATCGATTTTGTTGATAACGGGCACAATCTCGAGATTCGCGTCCACGGCGAGATAAGCGTTCGCCAGCGTCTGCGCTTCGATGCCCTGCGTTGCGTCGACGACGAGGAGGGCGCCCTCGCATGCATTGAGGGAACGGGAAACCTCGTAGTTGAAGTCGACGTGACCGGGGGTGTCGATCATGTTCAGTGCGTACTGTTCCCCGTCGGGGGATGTGTAGTCGATCCGGACAGCGCGTGCCTTGATGGTAATGCCGCGTTCTTTTTCCAGATCCATGTTGTCAAGGAGCTGTTCCTCCATGTCGCGCTTTTCGACGGTGTTGGAAAATTCCAGAATACGGTCAGCCAGCGTGGACTTGCCGTGGTCGATGTGCGCAATGATGGAAAAGTTCCGGATATGCTTCTGCTTCTCGGTGAGAGCCATAGATATTCTCCTGATATTCTTGGGTATGAGTATTCATATTATTATACCAGATAAATGGTGGGAAAATCAAGCGGTTTTGCACAACCGATGCATTTTTCGGGGAAAATTTGCGCAATCCGCTGCTTTTATGACGGACAGAAAGAAAATCTGTTCAAATTCTGATTACGGGAGCCGCCGTTTGATATTGACAACGCAGGAAGGATATAGTATAATATATCTGAATTGGCTCAGGTATTTCACACAGCTGTCACATAAAGGAGGGATTCGTCATGCCGCAGTTCAGACACGGGAAAATACTGCCGACGACTCCCTATGTCCTTGTGCATCCCACACTCGCCGCGCATTACCTCATCGAGGGACGCGTGCTCGTTTGCCTTGTACGCCACGGTCAGACCGACTGGAACCTCATCAAACGGCTTCAGGGACGCGAAAATGTCCCGCTCAACGAGGAAGGACGGGCGCAGGCTGACGCGGTTTCCCGGCTCATCGACGGCATCCGCAGAAACGGCGTGTCCTTCACCACCGTGTGCACTTCTCCGCTCTCCCGTGCAGTTGATACCGCCAACACCATCTCCGAATCCCTCGGTCTTGGAAAAGCCACCGTCGTCGATAAGCTCATCGAACGCGACTACGGCAGTCTGTCCGGGCTGACTCTGGACGAGCGGCGGCGTCTGTTCCCCGGAGGCGAGCGTCAGGCAGGCAACGTGGAGACCGTCCCGGCGGCGGCATCGCGTATGCTCCGTGCCATCGACGACATGACCGAGCTGAGCGGCAGACGTACCGTCATCGGCGTCACCCACGGCGGCATCATCAACGCGGTCTACTCACGGCTGACGCAGGGCGAGCTCGGCACCGGCAAAACGCTCACCGTCAACTGCGGCGTAAGCTGCATCGCGGCGGGCATCGGTGAACCCATCCCGCTGGCATACAACCTCCAGGATGAGGACGCCGCGCTCTACATCACGAAACTGCTGCTGTGCGGAGCGGATATATAGTTAAAGATAAGAGAGAAGAGAGAAGAGAAAAGGTAAAAATGCTGCGCATTTATTTTTGAAATTGCGGAGCATTTTTTTGCGCATATCTATTGACAAAATACCCCATGCGGGTATATAATATAGCCACAGATACCCCATCCGGGTATATCGAATCAAACGGAGGAACAACCGCCGATGGAAGAAACAAACTGCTGCTGCGCGGATAAGAAAACCTCACGGCCGGAGGAAGAGCGCAAAAAGCTCATCAACCGCCTCAGCCGTATCGAAGGACAGATCCGCGGAATCAAAAACATGGTCGAGAACGACGCGTACTGCAACGACATTCTGACCCAGTCCGCCGCCGTCAATGCCGCAGTCAACGCCTTCAACCGGGAGCTGATCGGCAGTCACCTGCGCGGATGCGTCACCCGGGATCTTCTCGCAGGAAACGATGACGTCATCGACGAACTGCTCACCACACTTCAGAAGCTGATGAAATAACACAACTCCCACGAAAGGAGAATATACATGACCAATCGAAAATTCGCAGTTACCGGAATGTCATGCGCGGCTTGTCAGGCTGCGGTGGAAAAAACGGTATCCGCTCTGCCGGGCGTGGAGTCGGTCACGGTCAGCCTGATGACAAACTCCATGACCCTCACATTTGACGAAAACGTGCTCACCGAGGAAGCGCTGTTCAAAGCGGTCTCCGATGCGGGCTACGGTGCATCAAACTGGGTGAAGCGCGAGGTCACACAGGCGGAGGAAGAGGCAAAATACCGCGGCATGATCCGCCGGCTGATCTCATCCGCAGTCTTCGCCATCCTCATGATGTACGTCACCATGGGTCACATGATCGGACTTCCCCTGCCCTCGTTCATGAGTCCGCACGGTCACGCATGGGAGCCCATCGTCTATGCCGCGGTGCAGGTCGTGCTGGCAGTCCCCGTCATCATCATCAACCGCGCATACTTCACCGACGGCTTCAAATCCGCTCTGCACAAATCGCCCAACATGAACACCCTCGTGGCAACCGGCGCGGCGGCGTCCATGGTCTACGGCATCTACATTTTCGTCCTCATGATCGCGGGATACGCCGCCGGGGACGAGATTCACCACTATTCGATGGATCTCTACTTCGAGTCCGTCACGATGATCCTCACCCTCATCACGCTCGGACGGACGCTTGAGACCCGCGCAAGACGGCACACCTCCGACGCTGTCCGCAAGCTCATGAACCTGACTCCGAAAACGGCGGAAATCATCCGCGGCGGGCAGGTTGTCACCGTGAAATCCGAGGAACTCACCGTCGGCGACCGTGTTGTCATCCGTGCGGGCGGTTCCGTTCCGTGTGACGGCGTGGTTGTCTCCGGCGGCGGTGCGGCTGACGAAAGCGTTATCACCGGCGAGAGCGTTCCCGTGCAGAAAGACGCGGGCGATACCCTCATCTGCGGCACGATTCTCACCTCCGGCTACGCGGAAATCACGGCGGCTCACGTCGGCGAGGACACAACCGTCGCGAAAATCACCCAGCTTGTCGAGGACGCGGCGTCGAGCAAGGCTCCCGTTCAGAAGCTGGCGGACAAAATCAGCGGCATTTTCGTGCCCGTCGTCTGCTCGATCGCGCTTGTCACGTTCGTTCTGTGGATGATCTTCGGCGAAAGCCTCCATCAGGCGGTCGGATTCGGCATCTCCGTTCTCGTCATCAGCTGTCCCTGCGCGCTCGGACTGGCAACGCCGACTGCCATCATGTGCGGTGTCGGACGCGGTGCATCCCTCGGCATCCTCATCAAATCCGCCGACGCCATCGATGTACTGTGCAAGTCCTCCGCCGTTGTGCTTGATAAAACGGGAACCATCACCGAAGGCAGAATGCGCGTCTCCGATGTAATTCCCGCCGATGGATTCACGACTGCCGGTCTTCTCGTCTCAGCCGCGTCTCTCGAGAGCATGAGCGAGCATCCCATCGGCACGGCAATCGTCGACTACGCACGCGAAAACGGCACCGATCCCGCACCGGTTGATAATTTCACCCAGACCTTCGGCGGCGGCGTACGCGGAACCTTTGACGGAAACGAAATCTGCGGCGGCAACCTGAAATTCATGGAAGAATCCGGCGTGACGGTTCCCGATGAAGTGCGGAAAACCCTCGATTCCCTCGCGGACGGCGGCAAAACACCCGTCCTCTTCGCAGAAAACGGAAAAATCAGCGGCATCATCGCACTGCGCGACACGATCAAGCCGTCCAGCATCGATGCGGTACGTGCGTTCAACGAACTCGGCATGGAAACCGTCATGCTCACCGGCGACAACACCGCAACCGCACACGCCATCGCAAAGGAAGCCGGCATCTCCCACGTCATCGCACAGGTGAAGCCGGACGAAAAAGCCGCCGTCATCGAGCATCTCATGGCGGGCGAGCAGAAGGGCGTGTTCGATGATCTGACCCGCCGGTACGTCATCATGATCGGCGACGGCGTGAACGATGCACCCGCACTGGCAATGGCTGACTGCGGCATGGCGGTCGCGCACGGTACGGACATCGCCATCGAATCCGCCGGCGTGGTTCTCGTCCGCAGTGATCTCTCCGACGCCGCACGTGCCGTCAAGCTGAGCCGCGCCGTCATGCGGAACATCGCACAGAACCTCGCATGGGCGTTCGGCTACAACATCCTCTGCATCCCCATCGCGGCAGGTGTACTCTACCCCATCTTCGGCATCGCACTGACTCCGATGATCGCCTCCGCGGCAATGTCCCTCTCGAGCGTCTGCGTCGTCACAAACGCGCTGAGACTGCGTCGGTGGAATCCTGACAGATAATCACTTCATTTTATATAAGGAGATAAAACCATGTTATTCGGCAAAAAGAAAACGCTCACCCTCAAGATCGGCGGCATGCACTGCGAAAAATGCTCCGCCAAGGTGGAAAACGCACTCAAGGCACTCGGCGCGAAGGCATCCGTTGACCTCAAGCTCGGACGCGCATCCGTCACCTGCCCCGAAAAGCTCGACAGCGCGGACCTGAAGAAAGCCGTCGAAGCACTCGGCTTCAGCTGTGACGTAATCGAGTGACAAAAGCAAAGAAAAAGTGAAGAGATCATAATGAAACACGAAGTGTTTTTTACCGATTCTCTTCACTTTTTTCTTTTATCTCTTCACTCGTTTACAATCTCATATTCCAGCATCTCATAATGCAGTTTCGTTCCCACATCCGTGCCGGGCGGGAGAAGTGCCAGCGCGATGAAGAGCTCGTCCTTGGTCTCTGTGTCCCGCAGGGTGGCGTATTCCCCTTCGATTTTCACAACGATATAATCCTTCGGTTCCATTATACGCGATCCTGATATCTCTCCGCGGTAATCACGCCGTCCTTCACGTGGAGCTTGCAGATTCTCGCGGTGCGGCGTTCCACGTAGCCGGCGTCCGATTCGGGCTTGTAGTCGCGGCCGTGGTAGACTGCGTAGTACTGACCGTCGAGCTTGATGACGCTGTGGTGTCCGACGCCTTCTTCGTATTCATTCTTAATCATGACGGGATCGAACTTGCCGTTGTCCGTATGCTTCACAAAATCCACCTTCGTCAGATCACCCTCGTCGGACTTTGCAGCCGCGTAGCCGATGTGGTAGGTGTCGTTTTCGTAGCATGCACCGGAGTACATCACGTACTGCCAGCCGTCTTCCTCGAACCAGAACGCGCCTTCGATGGTGTGCCAGTCACGGCCGTCGTTGTAGCGGTTGCGCTGGAAGATTTCTTCGTCGAACGTGGGAACAACGACTTCGCGCGGCTGATATGCGGGTGTAAAGGGATCGAGCAGGCGGTCAACATACACGCGGGTGCCGATTCTCTCGGGCTCCCTGTTGTCTTCCGCGTACCAGAGGAACAGACCGTCCTTCGTCTCAACAACGTGCGCGTCGATGGAGAAGCGGTCAAAGAGCTTTTTCTGATTCGTGAACGGGCCGAGCGGGTTGTCCGCTTCCATGACGTGCAGATGCTCGAAGCAGCCGTCGAGGTCGCAGGAAACGTAGATGTAGTACTTGCCGCCGGTCTTGATGATGCACGGTGCCCAGAAGTTGCGTCCGCCTTCCACGGTTCCGACGATGCCTTCGTAATGCCATTCGCCGAAAATGTCGTCCGCAGAGTACGCATCAACACCCTTGCCCGCGGTTACATACATGTAGTATCTGCCGCCGTCCGCGAAAATGTAGGGGTCCGCCTGATTGCGGTTCTGGGATTGCGCGTCGAACTTGAATTTCATACAGTGTTCTCCTTAATATAAAAATTTAAACAATCGAAACAAAGTCCTTCTCAGTCAGTCCGAGGACGTCAACGAATTTCTCGAGCTTCGCGTATCTCTTGTAATCCACCGCAGTGTGACGGTCGGAGCCGAAGGTGAATCTGCATCCGCATTCCTTCGCAATCGCAAACATGCGGTAGAAATCCGCGTTCTGCATCGCTTCGTCGGTCATTTCCCTGATATCGCCGACACAGCAGGGGTTGAATTCCACGGCAATGCCCGCCTGAGCCGCCGCTTTCCAGCAGTCGTAGTACTCGGCGTCGGTGATGAGATCCTGGATTTCCTTCTGCGGATACGGACAGCAAACCGCGTGGAAGGGATGCGCGATGGCGGTGACGTACTTTGCGTTTCTGCTGTTCACGATGTCGTGGAACGCGCGGAGCATGAACTCGGCGTGCACCCGTCTGTCATCCCGTCCGTTCTTGAACGTGATGTGCGTGTGGGAATTCGGCACGAGCATGAAGTCCAGCTGAGCGGCAGCTTCTTCCGCGACGGCGATATCCCGGTGACCGAGGTCGTACTCGCACTCGCATCCGACGCGGATTTCAATGCCGGCCGTGTCAATTTCCGCGAGCTCTTTCTTGATTTCGAAAATATGCGCAAGATTCTGGGGAACGTACCAGTTCGGCGCACCGGAAACCGCAGAATCCCACATGTGATCCGCGAATCCGATGAGGCGGTAGCCCAGTTCCCGCGCCTGACGGATGTAATCCGCCGCAATTCCCTCCGGCTTTCCGCAGCTGGAGAGTCTGGTGTGAATGTGAATGTCTTCGTGCATCAGCATGACGGCAGCCTCCTGTCATTCATTGCTTAAAGTTTTCCGAGGTCCCAGAGAAGGCGACCGAGAACGTATTTGTCGCGGATGTCCTTCGCCATGAAGAATGCGTCCGCCATGTCTTCTTCGGTCAGTCCGATTTCCTCGCCGGTTGTGGGATGTCCGATGTCCTTCATGAACTTCGCAAGATCCGCGGAACGGGGCATTTTCGACGCAATCCGCTGAATTTCACCCCAGTTCGTGACGATTTTCGCCAGACGGTCGGCGTGCTTTGCGGAGTCGTACTTCTTTTCCTTCCGGTCGCCCGCGATGATTGCCTCCGCACCGTGACCGAGCTTTTCGGTGAGCGTTTCGTACCAGCCGTCGAGATCAAAGCTGTTCGCGAATTCGCGTGCCGCCGTGGGTTCCGGTCTCTGCTGCATGAGTCCCTCGTACGCGCGGATGGTCATGAGCGTGCCGATGCCGCACTGGATACCGTGGAAATCCGACGGTGTGCCGAATTCGAGCGCGCGCATGTCGATGATGTGGGAAATGTAGTGCTCCATGCCGGATGCCGGACGGGAAATTCCCGCGTAGTTCATCGCAAGCCCGGACAGCACAAGCCCTTCCATGACCGCGCAGACCGCTTTTTTATCGCCTTCCACCGCAGCCTTTGCGGATTTCACGCACTGATCCAGCGCACACCGCACAATTTCGGCGATCGTTTCGCAGTAGTAGTCACCCACGATGAGGTTCGCAATCTGCCATTCGGCGATGGAAACATACTTCGCCAGCATGTCGCCCACACCGGAGCGGATCATGTGCACGGGCGCTTTCGCGAGAATTTCCGCCTCGCCGATGACCGCATCGGGACACTTGGAGTTCAGCGAAACCTTGAGTCCGCTCCGTTCCATGGAGGAAGACGCCGACGCAAAGCCGTCCATGGAAGGCGCGGTTGCCACAATGATCTGCGGGACGTTCTTTGCCGCTGCCAGAATCTTGCCGGTATCGTTGATGACGCCGCCGCCCACCGCGATCACGAGGTCACAGTCAAGCGGGCAGTACATCACGGCTTCCCCGACGATTTCCTCGTCCGGAGACGGCTTGATCCGCTGGATGATGTGCAGCGCGTAGGGAATTTTTGCTTCGTCGAGCAGTCTGCACACCCATTCGCCCGCGGCTTCGTAGGTCAGGGTATCGCACAGCACGAACGGCTTCTTTCCGCCGTATTTGTTCACCAGTCCGGGCAGTTCGTTCATCACGCCGTCGCCGATGAAGCAGTCGCGGAGCAGTCCGAAATGGGTTCTGCCGCAGGAGGGGCATACAAACCCGTCGTTTTTCATCAGGGAGTTAAGATCGTAGTTCATCGTTTTACCTCGATTCTGTATTGCGGTTGGTTGAGTGGTTGGGAATAATGTTGTTGAAATATTTTTAGTTCTAAAACATTCGTCGGGAGATCAATACGCCAATGCTGTTAACCTGTGCCAAATCCGATGTCTGCCAGCCTGACGCTACCTTTTGTCATTCAGAGGGCGAGAATCACTTGTGACCCAAGCCGTACCTCGAGCCCGAAGAATCCGTGCATGTCAGGTACAGATCGGCTAATGTCCGTGGTTGTCGCAGCTATTCAAGTGAAGGTTACTCACGAACGATTTCATAAACGGTTTGTACAAATATGATGCCAGCGAATTGTACATTTTCACAAAGTGAGTACCCTTCAGCCGAACAGGTATGACAACCACAGACATATACCGATCTGTAACGGACATGCACAGATTCTTCGGGCGGGACATTGGGCTTTGGTTTACTGGACAGCACGCCCTCTGAATGACAGAATCGAACGCTGGTCCTGTTGACGGAGATTCTGCCTTAACATTGTCATGGATCTCCCGTTGTATCACCGTTTTAACGAACCGTCCGTACGCCTCGCCTCAGATGCACGCCCGCATGGTTCTGATATTCTCCTCAATGGACGCATCCTTACAGAACACGCTCGATGTACCGCAAATGTAGATATCCGCACCTGCCGCGCACATCTTCTTCGCGTTCTCGAAACTCACGTTGCCGTCCACTTCAATCTCGATATGCCCGTATCCGCGTTCGTTCAGGTACTTCCGGCAGTCGGTGATCTTCGTGAGCGTCTGCGGAACGAGCTTCTGTCCGGCAAAACCGGGATTGACCGTCATCAGCAGTACACCGTCAATGTCGTCAAGAACGTAGTCCAAAGCAGACAGCGGAGTTGCCGGATTGAGAGCCGCCATCGCCTTCGCACCGCAGGTTTTCACCGCTGCAAGCGCACGCTGGAGATGATTCGTGGATTCCGCGTGAACCGAAACATAGTCGCCCGGCTGCGGATCAAACCATCCGATCTTCCACTCCGGCTCGGTAATCATGAGATGAATGTCCAAGGGGATCTTTGTCAGCTTCCGCAGATTCTTGCAGTAGTCCGTGCCGAGCGTGAAATTCTTCACGAACACCCCGTCCATCACGTCAATATGCAGGTATTCAATCCCGGCAGTCTCAAAAATCCCAAGCGTTTCCGTCAGCCGTCCGATGTCAGCACACATCATGGAAGGCGCGATTTTTCCGTTCATTGCAGTATCCTCCGGTGAAATAAAGTCTGTCTGACTGTATTATAACAGATTGTATCGGAATTTTCAAGATTCACACAGGATTATTGCAAATTCCCCGTTTTCATGCTATACTAATACCATCCACATTTACCATCCACATTCACCCAAAGGCGGTATTTTATGACTCACGATTCACACAAGCCCGATATGCGGTATCTGGAGCTGCTCTCGCGGGATTATCCCACCATCGAAGCCGCGGCGTCCGAGATGATAAACATTGCCGCGATGCGTTCGCTCCCGAAGGGCACCGAGTATTTCTTCAGTGATCTTCACGGCGAATACGCATCCTTCCTGCGCCTGCTCCGTTCCGCATCCGGTATGATAAAATCCAAAATTGACCTCATTTTCGAAAAAAGCATTTCCTCCGCCGAACGGTCCCGTCTTGCCCTGCTCATCTACTACCCGGAGCGCGAGATCAAACAGCTCCGTCAGGCAGGCAGACTCGACGACGAATGGCGCAGCATCACCATTTACCGGCTGATTCAGGTCTGCGAATCCGTTTCGGCGAAATACACCCGCGCACTGGTGCGTTCCAAGATGCCGCCGAGCTTTGACTACATCCTCGACGAGCTGCTCAACGTCACGGACGACATCAACCGCGACTACTACTACTCCGAAATCATCGACTCCATCCTCTCGACCGGCATTGCCGAAGAGTTCATCATCGCCGTCTGTTCCCTCATCCGCAGTCTCACCATCGACCGGCTCCACATCATCGGCGACATCTTCGACCGCGGCCCGAGAGCCGACAAAATCATGGACGAGCTGATGACGTTCGACCACATCGACATCGAATGGGGCAACCACGACATTTCCTGGATGGGTGCGGCGGCGGGAAACACGGCTCTGATCGCCAACGTCATCCGCATCGCGCTCGGCTACAACAGCTACGATGTGCTTGAAGACGGCTACGGGCTGAATCTCAGACCCTTGTCCGTTCTCGCGGCGGAGGTGTATGAGAACGACCCGTGCACCCACTTCTACCCGCACACCCTCGACGACGTCGTGTATGACAACGTGGATCTCTCCCTGACCGCGAAAATGCACAAGGCGATCGCCGTGATCCAGTTCAAGCTGGAGGGACAGCTTCTCAGGGAGCATCCGGAATATCACATGGACGACCGCAGACTGTTCGAGAAAACCGACTTCCGGCGCGGCGTGATTACGATTGACGGGGCGGAATATCCCCTGCGCGACACGTATTTCCCGACCGTTGACCCGGACGATCCCTTAAAACTCAGCGAAGAAGAGGCACAGCTCGTGCGGATTCTGCAATCGTCGTTCCATCACAGCCAGAAGCTGAACACGCACGTGAAATTCCTCTTCGCCCGCGGCGGCATGTACAAGTGCTGCAACGGCAATCTGCTCTGCCACGGATGCATCCCGATGAATGAGGACGGAACCCTGCGCGAAGTGGAGCTTCCCTTCTCCGATACCCGCGGCACAACCCTGCACGGACGCGCACTGCTCGACCGCATCGGCAAGGCAGTCAACCGCGCGTACTTCGGCACATGGGAATCCCCCGAGCAGAAGGAAGCCCTCGACTACATGTGGTATCTCTGGTGCGGCCCGGATTCTCCGCTCTACGGCAAGAACAAAATGGCGTTCTTCGAGCGTACCCTGATCGGCAAAAAGGAAGCCGGCACGCACGCGGACGAAACATACGAGCCGTACTATCATCTGAACAACAGCGCCGAGGTCTGCGGACGGATTCTTGAAGAATTCGGTCTCTCTCCCACAAAGGGGCACATCATCAACGGGCACGTTCCCGTCATTGCCTGCGACGGTGAGAGCCCGATCAAGGCAAACGGCAGACTCTTCGTCATCGACGGCGGCATCTCAAAGGCCTACCGCGTCAAAACCGGCATCGCGGGATACACCCTCATCTACGACTCACACAGCCTCCGCCTCGCACAGCACAAAATCTACGACGGTCAGGACGAAAACATCACGCCCGACGTGAGCATCGTCGAAAAAATGGACCGCCGCGTGAACATCGCCGACACCGACTACGGCGCGGAGCTGGATCTGAGACTCGCGGAACTCCGGTGCCTGCTTGAAGCCTACCGCGACGGCTCCATTCTCGAAAAATAATCAAAACACGAAGTGTTTTTACCTTACCTCTTCCCTCTTCACTATTCCCTCTTCCCTCATTCCCACTATCCTCACAGGAGTTTCATATGTACACAAAACCCCAACTCACCGCCATCTTCGCCCGCATCGGGCTGACATACGACCCGTCCGCGGCATGTGATTTCGCTCTTCTCTCAGAAATCCAGCGCGGATTCCAGTACAACATCCCATACGAAAACCTCGATATCCTCCGCGGCGTGCCTCTTTCCCTCGACTACGCCGATCTGTACGACAAAATCGTGACAAATGCCCGCGGCGGATACTGCTTCGAGATCAACGGATTTCTCGGCGAGGTTTACCGCTCGCTCGGATACGGCGTGACCGAATACATGGCGCGCTACCTCCGGGGTGAGACCGAAATCCCCATGCGCCGGCACCGTGTTCTTGCCGTGACCTGCTGTGACAACGTGACGTACATCTGCGACGCGGGCATCGGGCAGTCGGCGTTCCGGATTCCGCTGAAGCTGGAGGAAGGCTTCATCTCCGAGCAGTACGGCGAGACCTACCGCGTGACGCGTGACGACTTCTACGGCTGGGTCATCTCCGACTGGCACAAGGGCGAATGGCGCGCGTTCTACGGATTCACGGAAGAGCCCCAGCTGAACATCGACTACATCATGCCGTCCTTCTGGTGCGAGCATGCGCCCGAGTCCCCGTTCACGTCGGCTGAAATGTTCTCGATCAAGACCGACACCGGCAGAATCACCCTTGACGGCAACATTTTCCATGTCTTCAGCGGCGGCACCGTGACGGAAAAATACCTCACCGAAGACGAAGTCCGCGAAGCATACACAAAATACTTCGGTCTGCCCTATTTCATGGGACTGAACGTGAGACGATACACGGAGGAAAGTCATGCTTGACCACGCAAAGCTCGCTGAGGAGCACTTCCTCTCCGGATGCAACTGCGCACAGGCGGTGGTGTATGCCTTCTCCGACCTGACCGGCTTTGACCGGGACACCTCGCTTCGTCTGGCATGCTCCTTCGGCGGCGGATTCGGACGGCTTCGCGAGGTCTGCGGTGCGTTTTCCGGTGCCGCCATGATCGCCGGGCTTCTCTGGGGCTACTCCGACACGGAAACGAAGCAGCTCAAGGCGGATCACTACGCGCTGATTCAGAAAATGGCGGCGGAGTTCCGGGACATGCACGGCTCGATCGTCTGCCGGGAAATTCTGCGGGGCATCGAATCCTCCACGGACTCCAACCCGAGTGACCGGACAGCGGAATACTACAAAAAGCGTCCCTGTCCGAAAATTGCGGCATATGCGGCGGCGATTGTGGACAAAATCCTCGCCGAACGGGGATTTGAGCCGCCTGCGGGCACGCACATCTATCCGCTCGACGCATCACCGGAGCACAGATTTGTGGTGATTTTCACCCGGCACAACGGAAAATGGATCTACGCCCGCGCGAAGGGACGTGACGTCTGGGAAACCGCCGGCGGACACATCGAACCGGGTGAAACTCCCCTTGACGCGGCAAAACGGGAGCTGTGGGAAGAAACCGGCGCGGTGGATTACGACATCCGTCCGGTGTTTGATTACAGCGTGAACAACGGCGGCGGACACTACGCCTTCGGGCAGGTATTCCTCGCGGACGTGCGGCAGTTCGGCGATCTTCCGGCGGCGTTTGAGATGGAAGAAATCCGCGGATTTGACACCTATCCCGCAGAAATGCGCTTCCCGGGCATACTTCCGGTGCTGTACGAACGGATGAAGGATGAAATTATCCGGCGGCAGGGATGACCCAATTACATTAACTTAATGTTCTTGTGATGTGATACACATAAAATAGAATATAATCGTAGGGACCGGCGTCCCCTACGGTATTTCCGAAAATCGCATCATCTTATGTATATTTCAAATCACAACAAAAAACACGGGTACTCCCACTCGGGAATATCCGTGTTTTGTTATGCGTTGTCGATTACTTCTTGAGCGCAACCGCTGCCTTCGCCTTTTCTGGCAGAAAACGGGATTACTTCTTCAGCGCAACCGCTGCCTTCGCCTTTTCTGCGATAGCCTTTGCGTCGAGCTTATAGTAGGACAGCAGTTCCTTTGCGGGGCCGCTGCGACCGAATTCGTCATTGATGCCGACTCTGAGAACGGGAGTGGGCTTCTTTTCCGCGAGGCATTCGCAGACAGCCGCACCGAGACCGCCGATGACGGAGTGTTCTTCGCAGGTGACGATGCATCCGCACTTTTCAGCTTCTGCGAGGATGAGTTCTTCGTCGAGGGGCTTGATGGTGTGGATATTGACCACGGACGCGGAGATGCCCTCAGCCGCGAGGAGTTCACGTGCCGCGAGAGCCTGTTCCACTTCAAGACCGGTTGCGATGATGGAAACGTCAGTACCGTCCGCCATCTTCACGCCCTTGCCGATCGTAAATTCGTAGGAGTCATCGAACAGGGTTTCCACAGCCATTCTGCCGAAGCGGAGGTAAACGGGACCGACATATTCGATAGCCGCCTTGACAGCGAGTCTTGCTTCAACGGCGTCAGCGGGATTGATGATAACCATGCCGGGGATGGTACGCATGAGCGCGATATCCTCGCAGCACTGGTGGGTCGCGCCGTCTTCGCCAACGGTGATGCCGGCATGGGTCGCGCCGATCTTGACGTTGTTATGGGGATAGCCGATGGAGTTTCTGACCTGCTCGTAGCTTCTGCCTGCCGCGAACATCGCGAACGTGGATGCAAACGGAATCTTGCCCATGAGAGCCATACCGGTTGCCGCGCCGATCATGTTGTTCTCAGCAATACCGCAGTCGAAAAACCGCTCGGGGAATGCCTTCTTGAACGTGCTGGTCTTCGTAGCCGCCGCAAGGTCAGCATCCAGCACAACTAAATTTTCATATACTGCACCAAACTCCTCAAGAGCCTTACCATAGGCTTCACGGGTAGCAATTTTTTCAGCAATTTCTATATGATTCCTTTCTGGGATTACAA